>NZ_JBFRFN010000007.1:0-291935 GCF_052114825.1 Paenibacillus sp. 2TAF8 | reverse complement strand
GATAAGCTCATTTTGAATCTGACGAGATTAAAAATCTCAATTGTGTTCCAGTTTTCATACAGCCAGATGGCATGTACCAAAACCTTCACGTTCATTCTGCAAGCAGAATGTTTCACTCACTCGTTGTTCAGTTTTCAAAGATCAAACTTATTCCTGTTACCGAAACTAGTTCGTTTCAGCAACTCTTATATAATATCATGTCCGAACCAACTTTGCAAGCTGTTTTTTAAGTTTCTTTCGAAGCTTATCATTCGCTTGCCGCACCGTGTAAGCTGTGTTTTCTTGGCCAGAATAAGAATATACCATGGTTCGCCTCCACTTGTAAAGCATTATTTATTAAATTTAATATTCCATATTAACCCAATTAATTACTCAGCCAAAGATTATCACAGTCTATCTGTGTCCCCACTCTACACCAACTGTAATTGTTCTATTATCATTAGATAATAAACACGCTTATTATAGAAAGAAGCCCTCTCAGACTAAACATCTGAAAGAGCTTCTATTTCCAATCCATTTTTAGAAACTGCTGCAGTTTATCATAAAGAGTAAATCATTAGATAAGATACCATACCTAATACTCAGCTTACTTACGCTCTACCTTATACCCTTTATCCTCTAGCAACTTCACGATTCCGTGATCCCCTAGATAGTGTGCTGCGCCAACTACGATAAAGTACTCTTCACCTTTGCCGTTTTTCAGGTAACCATCGATCTTGTCGGCCATACCAATATTTCGGTCTACCAACATCGCTTTGTTGTACTCTTCATCATCGGAGAAGGTGTTGGTCAACTCCAGCAGTTGCTCGTCATTACCTGTTTTCCACATCTCAGCCATCTGATTCGCGGACTTGTCCAGTACATCGAAGTTGTCGATTGTGGAACGCAGTGTTTTTTCCTGTAATTCTTTGGAGAAATTATCGAACATACCTAATTGTGACTCGTAGGATTCAAGTTCAATCACCGGTATTTTACGTTCAATCGCTTTTTGAATAAAATACAAATCTACACCCGACGCTGCTTCCAGTCCGGCTGATGACATCTTCAAACTTCCCAGTGTAGTTTCCACCACCCAAGGCTTAAATGCATCCAGCGCGTTAGGCTCTAATCCCTTTTTCTTCAAAATATCACCAAGCTTGCTGTACGTCTCACTGGAAACATGATCCTTCAATGTTGTACCATCCTGATATGAACCCAGACTTAACACCAGCTTCTGCTGTTCTTCGTCTGCCGCTTTACTCAGATCTATTTCTACACCAAGATAGTCAGCTTCAGCAAACGCCTCTTCAAATTCAGGACGCAACGGGTAAAAACTTTTGTCTGCTACATGCATCGAGCCTACCAGATATACGGTATTGCCATTGCTCTGTACTTCCCACATGAATCCGCGTCCACCGTTTTGAGCGGTTTCAACTGTTCCGTCGCCTTTGGATACCAGCAACACGGTTCTTGTAGCCTTATCCCAACGAACCTCATATCCTGCGGCATCGCCAACGATACGAATCGGCGCGTAGGTGACACCATTGACACGAACAAGCTTGCTTTTCAGTGTAATCGTCTTGCCATTGACGATTGCTGTGATACTGTCATCGGTTGTACCAGCCAGTTTGGCATCAAGTGCATCCAGCGTTGTACGGAGTGGAACGAGAGTCGTTCCTTTTTCAACAATTGGTGCGCCTACAGTATATGTAACAGCTTTATTGTCGACTTTAACAGCTGTGTCTTGCGGAGCAGCCATTGCCGGAACTGCTGATGCGAGCAATCCTGCTGAGACGGTAAGAGATAAGAGTACGTGTTTCCATTGCTTCATATAATATGTATTTCCCTTCTTCTTATAATTTCCACACTTTTGATGTGGACAAAGATCAACGAGGTAACTTTCACCTTCTATATTACGTTCTAATGCGAGTCTCGTTTCAGAAATTTTTCCAGTTATTCATAGAATACTATTATTTATAAAAAAAGCCCTGGCTTTAGCCAGGGTTCGAAATGGTTTTGTTATGTACCTTTTTTTCATGACGGATTCGCTTTTTGATAAGCATGCATTGCTGTTTGAAATTGATCTAGCGCCTCCTGATATTTAAGACGATCTTTGTCATTCACTGCAAGTTGCTTTCGCATGATTAAATCATCCTGCAATCGTTGTACTAAATCTTTAATCTGATCATTTGGATTTGATTTGGCCGGTTTGGGCAAAGCCTCCGTTCCGGTCTGCACGGTCAGTTCTCCTTTACTATCCACCTGACCGATTGAAACTTGGTTTAATGCCAGGTCTAGTTTACGCAGTTCTTTTTTGACCCAATCCTCACTCACCCCAGCAGCCTTTAAAGTATCAGGCAAAATGTGACCATCCATAATGATCGTGCGCGGTTCCTTTTCCGATGAAAGACGATACCCCAGCATGTCTGCGGTGAGCGGTTGATATTCCTTTTTTAATAACACACTAATATCTCCGCTCTGTTCCATTACCGCAAATTCCACATCAGCCACACGAAATACATCTTTTTTACGAAGCTGTTCCAGAAACTCATCAATCGTCAGCCGTTCCTTCTTCAGGTTCTTCTGAATCACAGCTCCATTTTCAACAAGGATCGTTGATTTTCCGTCTACAATATCCCTGATTTTTTTACTTTTCATCGTTAAATACTCCGCTCCTGCGGAGACAGAAACCCAAACCAACACAGCAAGAAAACCCAAGTACCAGCTTGTGTCTGTATCCAAAGAGATGTAACCTACCAGGTTCCCCAAAGTGATACCCGTTATATATTCAAACAAGGAAAGTTCAGAGATCTGCCGCTTACCTAAAATTTTGGTGATGAGAAACAGCATAGTTACCGCAGAAAATGTTCTAATGATAACTTCTAACCAATCAGGCATGTCGCATGCTCCTTTCCGGGTGAAGTCATTTTCCTCAGATGAGACATAACTTCACTATTCAAGGTTATAATTAACATGCGCGCCAGATTGTATGCATCGGAATGTTCAGTTTCTTGGTAATCTGATAGACACCATTCGCTTCTAATCCTCTCAATCTCCACCCCTTTAATGATGAGAAAGATTCCATACTTTGAGCCCTTTAACAAAGAGAGCAAGCTCGATCTATTTGGAATAATCGTTTTATCCATTATGAGTACAACTTTCATTTATGGAATTACCAAAGACACTTCACAGCAATTGAAACAGCAGTTGCACTCATTCCTCAAGGCGTTGGTATGCTAATCACTCAGCCTTTCATTGGAAAAATGATCGACAGCATTGGTGCAAAATATTTGCTTATCGTCAGTCTTGTTCTTTCACTTATCGGATCTATTCCATTTATCTTCATCACGAATCATACAAGCATGATTTGGATTTCGGTTATTTTATTCATTCGTGGCGCCAGCGCTGGGGGCATTAGTCTTCCATTAATGAGTGAAGCATACACGGGGCTTGACAGCAAGCAGCTTCCGGAGGCGGGTGTTGGAATAAATATCATTGAAAACCTTGGTTCAAGCTTCGGCTCAGCCATTATTGCGACGGCTGTTGCAACAGTTATGCGGCGAACAGAACTAAGGAGGTAAAGTAACGGTCAATGGCCTGAGCCGGACGAATGCCGAAGAGCAACATAAAAAGATACCTTAGCACGTCATCCGAGCTAAGGTATCTTAAACGACTTACTTTTTTATTTTGAGCAATTGCCTTGCCGACTCCTAGTCGTTAGAGCCATAGATTGTTACTGATCTCGTTCACTTATTATTTTCTTTTTTTATTCCCCCAAAATGTAGATATTAGTAAAAATACGATTTGTGCAGAAGAGAAAGCATGATAAAAGTTATAAAATAGCCAATGTACATCAGTAACGGACAAAACGGTTAGTATGACAAAATTTATAATTAGAGCAGAGGTGAATATAATTACTTTCACAGTAGTTTTCAACTTATAAACATAATGCTTCTTTAGTTGCTCCCTATTCACATATAAGATTAATAGAAAGCTGACTAGAAAAACTACATAAAGCAATGATTCCATTAATTTCACAATCATAAACACCTCTATAAAATGATATCAAGATAACCATTGTTAGGGTAACTATCTACGCTATCTAGGTACTCCGCTATTTTAGCTCCGGGATTTAACAGATTAAACACAAAGTCCACTGCAACTGGTAATGAGACTGCAAGAGCTCCAAGTCCCCATGCCTTTAATTTTGTTGTTAATGTACTTGTGAAGAGTTTCCTAGCTTCCTTCAATCCCACTTTCTTTACATAAGCGGCAACAGTGCCAACGCCTGTACTGACAAGAGCTAAATCAATTGCAACATTAATGGCTGCTGCTGAAATATCATTTTTCACCTTAATATCTGGAATCCATGTTCCAGCAAAAGGCGTAATATTATTATAGTCTCTACTCTGAATCTTTTTAAAGGAACAGGAGGTTGTTGCACTTCCCATTTAAATCTTGTACGCCTTCATCGCTTTAAACAACTCTTTAAAGGTCGGACGTTTGCCGTACATCAGTACGCCCGTGCGATAGATTTTAGCTGCAAGCCAGCCGAAGACCAGAATGGATACCGCCAGAATGGCAAGAGACGTTAGAATCTCCCAGGTTGGCGCAACGCCTGCTCCGATCCGTACCAGAATGGCTGTTGGTGAAGTAAACGGAACGAAGCTAGCAATCTTGAGCAATAGAGTATTAGGTGCAGAGATGCTGAAGATTGCGATATAAAATGACACCAGGGACAGCATCGTGATTGGCAGAACCGCCTGTCCTAGCTCTTCCGTGCGGCTGACCATGGAACCTACGGCCGCGAACAACACCGCATACAGGAAGTAACCTAGAATGTAGAAGATCAGTCCATATACAATCACTGCGATATTAATGTCGTTAACACTCAGATTGAAATCACTCAGTACTGCCCGATTATGCGGCAACAGGATATTGCCCGCGATAACTGCACCGAAGATTCCGATCTGCAACATACCCACCATAAAGATACCGATAATTTTACCGAACATCTGACTAAGCGGAGATACACTGGTGATCAGAATCTCCATAATCCGTGAGCTTTTCTCAGCGGTAATCTCGGAAGCAATCATATTGCCCGTCATCATCGTAGATGTGAACAGCAAGATGATTAATAAATACACCACGATATAGTTGATCGGACTCATTGATTTTTCCGCACCAGCTCCAGCGTCTCCCTCGTCAGTGCTCAGACTTTGCTCTGTAAGCTTCACAGGTGTTGTAATCAAAGCCTTCTGCTCTGCAGTCAGCACATCCTTCACAACCACATCCAACTTCACACTTTGCAAAGCAGATTCAATAGACGTTATGACCTGAGGCGAAATGTCATCTGTAGAATATAAAACAGGCTGTGGAAACTCCTGTCCTGCGGCAGTTTCAAGTTTCAAATAACCATCGATAAGGCCTGCCTTCGCATCTTCCTGTAATGCAGCTTCATCCTTATCCCCACTCATGATGAAGCGATACGCTTGATTACCTTGAGCAGCCGAGAATTCTTCCAGCTTCTGTGCCACGCCCTGCTGTTCCGTTGTCAAAAGCCCAATGTTTACAGGGTTAGCGCCAGAAGTTCCACCACTTGGGCTACCATTAAATAAAGTAATGAAATATGGAACATTGAGTCCAATCGAAATTAAAAGTGCAAGTACGATGGTGGTAACCATAAACGACTTCGTTTTCACTTTGTTTTTGAACGTGAAACCTGTAATTGTGCCCATTTTATTCATTCGACTCACCTACCTCACGAATAAAGATTTGGTTAAGCGTTGGTTCCTTGATCTCAAAATGCCCCACGGTGGTCTGTGCCATCGCCGTCTTCAAAATCTCCTGAGCTGCAGCAGCCTCACTGACATGGATCTGATATCCACGTTCGTTTTGCTCTACTCGTTTTACACCCGGCAGCTGCTCAAGCCCTTCTACCTGTCCAAGAGTACTGAGGTAAACTTGTTCACGCGGATAACGGCTTTTAATCTCCTTAATCTCACCTTGCACTACCGTATTAGAACGATGAAGTATCGTGATCTGACGGCACAATTCCTCAACATGTTCCATCCGGTGTGTGGAGAACAAAATGGCCGTTCCTTCGTCACGCAATTCCTTAACTGTGGATTTGAGCAACTCTACGTTGACCGGATCCAGTCCGCTAAACGCTTCATCCAGGATCAGAATCTGAGGTCTGTGCACCACTGCGGCAATAAAACCCATCTTCTGCTGGTTTCCTTTGGATAATTCCTCAATTTTTTTATCATAATACTCCGGCACTTCGAAACGCTTCAGCCAGTACTTCAGACTCTCATCCGCATCCTTGGCTTTCATTCCGCGAAGGCGTGCCAGGTAATTAATCTGTTCACTCACTTTTACCTTCGGATACAATCCGCGTTCTTCGGGCAAATATCCCATAATCTGTTGAAGCTCTGTATTATAAGGCTTGCCGTTGTACAGAATATTACCGCCATCCGGGTGGATCAGACCAAGCACCATGCGCATCGTTGTTGTTTTACCGGCGCCGTTGGCTCCAAGCAATCCGTAAATCTCGCCCTCTTTTACATTCAGCGTAACTCCATTGACAGCTGTTTTGTCTGCGTACTGTTTGACGACTTGCTTTAATTCCAATCGGTTCATTCAGAATCGTCTCCCTTCGGTTTATCTCCACTGTACGGGTGCATACCCGGCAATCCAATATTCAAGCACTTCTCCCAGTTCCAAATTACGAATTTTGAGTACCTTGTGATTGGACAGTTCCAACCTCTCCTGCGCTTCACTCACTCGGGTTGTAATGACGCGAATCAAGCCATCCTCTTCCTGAAAAGATTCAACTACACCAGGAATATTCTCGGGCCGCAAATCCCCTTCATACCAGAGCTCCTTCCACTGCTCAAGCACAAGGTCTTTCTCTGCCATGCCCAGAACCTGCCCGCGGTGCATCAACACAATGTAATCTGCCAGCCGCTTCACTTCATCCGCAATATGCGTGGCAATAAGAATGGTTGTGTCTCCACCTTTCATATAATCGCGGAACTGCTCCACCATTACCTTCCAAGCAAAAGGATCAAGACCGGACGAAGGCTCATCCAGAAGAAGGAGTTTAGGACGAGCAGCAAGTGCTGCGGCAATCTCGAACTTCCTTCGTTCTCCCTTGGACATCTTGGTCAGCTTCACATCACTTGGCACGTCCATGTCTGTTATAAGCTGTTTGAACAGCTTCATATCCCACCTTGGATACCAATGTGATCTGAAATCGGCTGCTTCCTGCGGCGTCATGCGGTTCTCTTCAATACCGCTGTTATCTGCCACAAAGCCAATCTGTTGTCTCAGCTCAATCGGAAGTGTCCCCGAATGCTTTTCCTGTCCAAACCATATGATCTCACCACTATCCGGTAGTACAATTTGTTGTAGCATGTTAAGCAATGTGCTTTTTCCAGAGCCGTTATGCCCTAGAATGGCAACAACGTATCCTTCCGGAATCGTTAGATCAATCGGGCCAATAACCCTGCGTTTACGCATCTTGGATACACCATTTAATTGAACGGCTATGGGTTCCACCATACCTCCCCCTCCTTACTTTGAATAATTCGCTCTCAGAGCTTCCTGGAACAGAACTTCCATTTCCTCTTCTGTACACCCCACAGCTTTGCCTGACTGCACTGCAGCTTGCATCGCTTCCTCCGCAGCCTTCAGCCTGTAGTTCTCTCGCTCTCCTGCCTCAACCTGGGCCACAAATGTTCCTGTCCCCTGCTTCGTGCGAAGCAGACCTTCATTCTCCAGATCCTGATAGACCCGTCTAACCGTAATGACACTGCAATTCAGTGCGCCGGCAAACTCACGAATGGACGGCAAATGTGTCCCCTCCCCCAGTTGACCCGTTATAATTAACGACCTTAATTGATTCTCAATCTGGTGATACAAAGGTTCAGCGCTATTTTCATTTATTTGAATGGGTATCTTCACATCTTGCACCTCGCCCTCCGGTACACTTCACTAACTTACCTGAACGTGCCGGTCTCATCCTATATTCTTTTTATTATTTCATTTCAGTTGCCTTTTAGCTCAAATCTCTCAAGGCAAGCTTCTTCAGCGTCAATCGACTGAACACCCATAATGCCGCCAAACCTGCAATCACCGAAATCCACATGATCGGGGATAACAAGCCCCACAGTTTACTGTAGTGTATTACATACCAGAATCCATAATTACCCGAGAGGCGAATCAGAACAGATATCACAACGGCTATCGGTAAGAACATAAAGCTGAGCAGCAAATATTTTTTACCACTGAAGAGAAACTCTCCGTAAATATATAATCCCGTAATCAGGAGTCCATATCCTGTGCAACTCAGCGCAAAGGCTAAATACTGATCCCATGTGAAACCTGTCGTGTGTAATCTGACTGCATACAATGATCCGTAGAAGAAAAAACCATTATATGCGAATGCAATCAGAGATTGCTGCAATCTCGACCACATCACCGACTCATTCGAAATCGGAAGCCTTCGATAATAGGCGAGCATCTGTGTATAGGAATCTTCCTGTATGTAGCGAAAGGAACGTCTGGAAAAAAGAAATCCCTGAAACGGCAGCATAATTAAAAAGAACGCATCCACTACCGGGTTAAAAAAATCACTCTGTTGCTGTCCTATC
Organism: Paenibacillus sp. 2TAF8; assembly: GCF_052114825.1. Taxonomy (NCBI): domain Bacteria; kingdom Bacillati; phylum Bacillota; class Bacilli; order Caryophanales; family Paenibacillaceae; genus Paenibacillus; species Paenibacillus sp. 2TAF8. The sequence goes on along the minus strand of NZ_JBFRFN010000007.1, from coordinate 283,299 downwards.
AACATCACACCGCTCATACTGCCTGTGTAGATCATAAATATGGCAGACCATAACCACTGCAACTTATCCTTTCTATACTCGTTACGGGTTAGCCACCACGCTTGCTTCCATGCATCCATATCTATGCCTGCCTTTCAACTGTCTTCCTTCATCTGGTCTACTGTGCTCTTGTTTTGATCACTGTGCCTACTGTGTATATCAATATACACAGTATACAGACCTATCCCTTGAACCGTCAACCTCTTTTTTCCTGAATCAGGAAAGCAGGATAGGAAAAGAATCCATTCTGCGATAAAATAAACACAGCAATTTTAGTTGAGAGGAATGATCACCCTATGGGATGGCTTATTGAGCCTATACTTGTTTTCGGTTTTATTCTTGCGATGATCTGGCTCATCATTCGCAGCGAGCCAGGTCGGGTTAAGAGCAAAAGTGATATTAAAAGGCATTCCAGACAGCATCATTCGTCTGACTCGGCTACGTCTTCTTCTATGATGACCTCTGACTTTTCGGCGGACTCGTATACCAAGCATACTCATGATCACCGACTCCATCATGATCACAGACATCACGATACAGATTCTTCTTCGGGGTCTCACCATCATTCGAGCAGTGATCACGGAAGCAGTGACAGTGGCGGGGATAGTGGTGGAGGTGGAGATAGCGGAGGCGGCGGAGATTAGCCGCCCATATCGCGATCAAAAAAAGAGCTGTACCCTGCACTGTGAGTAAATCACAGAAGGGTACAGCTCTTTCACTCTCTTTCTTTTCCGGTCACCTGATAGCAGAAGAGGCTCATGTCTTACACGAGGTTGTAGCCTGTTGGCAAGCTGCGGTTTCTACGGATGGCGCGAATCTCAGCCAAAGTGAGACGCTGATTGGTGGAGATCAACGACTCTACATCTTCGCCGCGGATCAAGTCATCCAAATCTCTCAGATTGGTGTTCCCGCGAAAGACACGGAAGCCTCCCTGGAAGTTTGGCCGTGTAAACACCACAAGCGTTGCATTCGAACTCGTTGAAAAGAAACGCAAGCTCTCAACCCCGTCCAAAATATTGTCCAGGTTGCGAAGTCCTGTGTTGCCACGATAAATGCGGCTTCTTCCTCTGTAGTTCTCTTCGGAGTACACGGTAAGACGAGGATACGTTTGACTGATGCTGACTGTTTTTTTCATTTGGTTCCCCCCTCTCAAACTCATTCTATGAATGAATAAGAGAGATGGCATGGACTAATCATCTGCGAGATTCATCCATTTAAGCGCCGAGGATAACTTCCCATACCGGACTTGTATGTCCCCCCGGATAGAGCAGATATAACAACACATATACCACCGTACCTGTCAGTGCGGAGCCAAACCAGATGATGGAGGTAAATCTCCCCCAGCGGCGATGTTTTCCAAAATTCTTTTTGAAGCCAAGTACCAGTGTCGAGATACCAAATACAGCGGCAACCGTAGCCAGAATAATATGAAAGATCAGAAAGATGCGGTAAAAGATCTTCATATCCGGGTCTCCGCCCCAATCCGTATTACCTACAAATACAGTGCGGGACATGTAGATTACAAAAAAGATTAGAGCTGCGATCGCTCCCGCTACCATAGCAGACTGGTGTGCTTCTCGTTTACCACGAATAATTAAAACCCAGCCAATCGCCACAAGTATCGCACTAAGCACAATGAAAGAAGTACTGATTGTAGGTAGCCAAAAATACATATCCATCGTGTGTTCCCCCTTTTGTCGTCACATTTAAACTCACGATTTGGCGGCCGGATTGAGCGGTCCCTGCTCTTTACCACCACCAGGCGAGAGATCATCATCCTCTTCCTGTCTCTCTTTCCGATACCACTGAGAAAACACATAAGCCAGCATGGAGACAAAGATGCCCTCCTGAATAAATTTCATGAGAATACCACCCACCTGCTGATCCTCCTTCGTGGAAGAAAGAACATTAAAAAACGCCGGCCCTCCGAATGAACGAAGAATCGCCGAGGAGTCGCCAGATACGCAATACCTCATCGCTTCAGCCCATATAGCCGGGTTGCTATACGTCTGATACAGCGGTTCGGAGGCAAAAATAATCAATCCACATGCAGGCGTTAATAACACCATGTTCAAAAAGATAAATCCAACCTTAGACAAGCCTGATGCTTGTCTACCCTCTGGCAGAGGGTTAAGTAACGTCCACCACATCAGCATGGATGTGATAAAAAGTACGATATAATACAACCGATGAACGGTAAAATTCAACATGACGTAATCATGCACAACGGGCAGATGATACAAGGAAAACAGTCCGTTGAACAACACCGCCGCTACAATGGGATGTGCCAGGAAGGAAAGCTTGCGAGTAGGCAGCCAGCGCACAATACCGCGCCATACCCAAGTCGGCAAACCTTTCATCATTAATGGCGGAGCAACAAGGTAGGATAATGCCATGCTCACCATATGGAAACTGAACATCACATGACCTAGTAGATTGAAGGGACCCGCTTGTGCCAGATATAAAACGAATAGACCTGCCAGAAATAATACTTTCTGTCCGGCTGTTGCTGGCTCTGCGCCCTGAACTCTCTCGCTGAACGGACCTACTAATACGAGATAGGCTGCAGCGATAATCAAAAATAAAGCAAGAATAAGCGGACTCCACAAATCATCAAAACTGAAATATTGCAACCCGAGCATACGGGAAACCTCCCCGTGACCTGTTTTGGTGAACATTGATTTCACTTACTACGATGTCATACTCTCATCATGACCGCATCTTGGAACGATCCAGAGATGTAAACCTTCATCATTCACTCGTATAAAAGGGGAAAAGACGGCGGCATTCGCCGCCGCCATCTCTCTTACCACCAGACCCAGAATAGGGACATAATAATACATGTAAAGGCTACGAAGAATCCAAAGGCCATAAACAGAATAGGCATCATGTGACCTTTGTCCTTCAAGTGCATCCAGTAACCGAGCTGTACAAATACCTGTAGAATGGCCATAACAACCATAATAATAATGGTGAAGGTGGTGTTGACCCCTCCAGCTGAAGCTGCCGCAAATGCGATCAATGTAAGAATGATCGAGAACACAAACACAACAACATGCTTCGAAGGACCTTCCGCACGATGACGGTGCTTCACCGGCTGTTGATCACTTTGATCCTGAGCGGACATGTGTTATCCCACCTTTCCGAGCAGGTACACGACCGTAAAGATGAACACCCACACGACGTCGATGAAGTGCCAGTACATGGCGGAAACATAGACTTTCGGTGCGGTTACGACCGTTAATCCTTTTCTGAACAACTGCCCGATAATGATTCCGATCCACACAATACCGAATGCAACGTGGGCTCCGTGGAACCCGACCAACGTGTAGAATGCCGAACTGAAGGCACTCGTAGTCATACCAAACTCTTTGTGTTTCACATACTCATAGAACTCGTAAATCTCCAGACCAAGGAATCCCAGCCCCAGAACTACCGTGATTCCCAGCCACAAGGCAAGTGAGTTTCGGTTCCCTTTGTGCATCGCCTGAATGGCGAATACACTCGTCAAGCTGCTGACCAAAAGGATGAACGTTGCTGCTGCCACAAGCGGCAGATGGAAAAGTTCATTCGCTGTAGGTCCATCATTGGTCTGCCCGCGGAGTGCGAGGAAGGTAGCGAAAAGTGTACCAAACAGTACCGTCTCGCCGCCAAGGAACAGCCAGAAGCCAATCAGCTTGTTGCGTCCTTCCAGCGTTGCCTTCTCCGGTTCATGCGGCAGCTTGCCGTTTACCGGTTCGGCATGTGAGGTTGTCATGTTCTCGCCCCCTTCTCGTCCTGATCCTCGGGTTCAATGTGCCAGCCGTGATCATCATATAATGAGCGCAGTGCCATCGCTCCAAATGTAATGAGAAGACCGATAATAAGCACAATATAATTATTAAAGATGATATTCATAAATTCCAATTCGAATGTGTCTTTGCTGAACATCAGTCCAAGTCCGGCGATAAAAATACCTACCGACATGACAAACGGCAAAGGTGTAGCTGATGGCATATGAATGGAACCTACCGGTTCTGCCGGAGTCATCTCCTTGTTGCCTGCCATCTTCTCTTTCCAATATGCATCGATACCACGTACCAGCGGCGTTTGTTTGAAGTTGTACTCTGGCGGCGGGGATGGAATCGTCCACTCCAGTGTACGACCGTCTTCCCACGGATCGTTTGGTGCATCGATTGGTTTCTTCGCGGTGATGGCGATGTTCACCAGGAAGATAATAACCCCGACGCCCATCAGGAACGCACCGATGGAGCTGACCAGGTTAAGCAGGTCAAAATCCTGATTCGGCAAGTATGTAACAATCCGGCGCTGCATCCCCATCAGACCGAGGAAATGCTGTACGAAGAAGGTTAGCTGGAATCCGATCATGAATGTCCAGAACGTCCACTTCCCGAGTGACTCACTTAAAATACGACCAAACATCTTCGGCCACCAGTAATGGAGACCGGAGAATAATCCGAGCACCAGTCCGCCCACGATAACATAATGGAAGTGAGCTACGACAAAGTATGTGTCATGGAATTGGAAATCTGCCGGGGCAGAAGCAAGCATGACACCGGTAACTCCCCCCATGACGAAGGTAGGTACAAATCCGACAGCAAAGAGATTTGCCGCCGTAAAGCGAATCTGTCCGCCCCACATCGTGAAGAGCCAGTTGAAAATTTTGATCCCTGTAGGTACAGCAATGAGCATCGTTGAGATCGAGAATAACGCGTTTGCCACGTTACCAAGACCTGTCGTAAACATGTGATGCGCCCATACCATAAAGCCCAGGAAGGCAATCAAAATGGTTGCAAATACCATGGAGCTATATCCAAACAACCGCTTACGCGAGAAGGTTGGAATAACCTCCGAGATAATTCCGAATGCCGGCAAGATGAGAATATATACTTCCGGGTGTCCAAAAATCCAGAAGATATGCTGCCAGAGCACGGGGTTACCGCCGCCTGCAACATCGAAGAAATTCGCACCGAGAATCCGGTCAAACGTCAATAATACAAGGCCTACCGTAATGGCAGGAAAAGCAAACAGAATAATGGCTGATGTAATAAACGTGGTCCAGGTAAACATCGGCATCCGCATATAGGACATGCCTGGCGCACGCATGGTGATAATCGTAGCCAGAAAGTTAATGCCCCCGATAAGTGTACCCAGACCGGCGATCTGGAGACCGATCGTATAGAAGTCTACTCCGTGCGTTTCGCTATACTGCGAACCGGAGAGAGGTGTATATGCTGTCCAGCCTGCGTCCGGCGCGCCTCCCATGATCCAGCTCAGATTGAGCAGCAAACCACCGAACAAAAATGTCCAGAAGCCTAAAGCGTTAACAAAAGGGAAAGCTACGTCACGTGCCCCGATCTGCAATGGTACTACCGCATTCATAATGGCAAAAATAATCGGCATGACTCCAAGGAAAATCATCGTGGTTCCATGCATCGTAATCAATTCATTAAACACCTGCGCCGATACAAAAGTATTCATCGGCTTCATCAGTTGAATCCGGATCAATATGGCTTCAATTCCGCCAATGCCGAAGAAAAACCCGCCCGCAATCAAGTAAAGAACGGCGATTTTTTTGTGATCGACGGTGGTGATCCAGTCCATCAAGCCCCTGTACCGCTTGACGCTATGCGCATGAGCCAAGGTTGTGTACCCCCTTCTTCATCCTTGCTGTTCTATTCGTAGTCCAATTTGTAATTGGCCAAATACTCGGCAATTCCGTCGATCTCTTCATCCGTCAGTCCCAAACTTTTCGGACTTGGCATCGTATTGCCCGGCTTCACTGCTTGTGGATCATGAAGCCACTCTTTCATGTTATCGAGCACTGGTTTGCCTTCTTCCTGACCTTCACGCTGATTCAGCAAAATGCCTGCAACGGATTCCTTACCACCAATACCTGTAAGGTTTGGTGCAGCAGGTCCGCCTTGGTCACCTACAGCGTGGCAAGAAAGACAGTTTGTTTTGAATTTCTCAGCGAGTTGCGCATCTTCAGGCAGGACAGCAGGAGCCTTCATGGTGTTAACCCAGCGGTCGAAAGATTCCTGACTCACGGCCTTCACTTTGAATTCCATGAATGCATGCGATCTGCCGCATAACTCGGCACATTTACCGCGGTAAACGCCTTCATTCGGAGCTGAGAAGCTGAATTTGTTCAATGTTCCATCCGGGTTTGTGTCCATTTTGCCCGCAAGTGACGGCACCCAGAAGGAATGAAGCACGTCAGCGGTTTTCAATTCGAATGCAATTTTCTTTCCGGTCGGGATGATGAGGTCTTGAGCGGTGGTTATGTCATACTGAGGATAAGTGAATTCCCACCAATACTGATGTGAGGTTACCTGGACCTTAACTGCGTTTTTGTCATTCGTCAGATCTTCACCATGGGCAAAAATCGTCTGCACTGTTGGTACAGCCAAAATAATGACCAGCAGAAGTGGAATGGCTGTCCATATTACTTCCAGTTTGAAGTTTCCTTCAACCTGTTCGGGCACTTCGGTCTGCCCTGCTCGCCTGCGAAACTTGATCAGGACATAGGCAGCAATCGCAAATACAATGATGAGCACCACGATCATAATCGCAATAGACAGCTTCATCAGATCTAATTGGTCTTGCGCCACAGGACCCTGAGGTTTCATTGCCGACAAGTCTTCCCGCCCGCATGCGGATAGCAGCAAAGAGAACACTGCCAGCAAGGGAAGGATTCGCTTTGCAACCTGCCACTGTTTCATCATTGATCTACCCCACTTTTTTACGTTTTCGTAGATTACGGTTGTCGTTCGGTACAAAGCCAACACATGTACATTTCAGCACGATAAACATAATCCTCTTCATCATATAGAATGCTTACAAAAATAACGCTTCCAGTACTCCCGTCATTTCCTGCCCAGGGCATGTCTGCGCATTCTTCCAATTCATTCTATATGCTTCAATCACTTATTAAATATAAGTTGAGGGTATGATTTTGTCAATCTTTGGACACATGTTCACAAATTGTTCACTTTATGTAAAAAACCGCTCTACAACTTGATTTGCAAACGATTTCAGTTTAGATTATTACAATTCCGACCTGAAAAATTTTGCCATATTTCGGTGATAAAATCAGATTTCTTAGCGACTTTTATCACAATAAAAACATGTGATATTATGCAAAAGATTCTTCCCTCTTTACAGGAAACCATTACCACATCAATTGGAAATGGGCAATTCTGCCCCATGCACCTTCGAGTCGAAAATGGCATGGAGCATTCGCGACAGTTCTGCTGCCTCTCAATCATTTCATTATAGAGTGAAAATTTTCGTTTCTCTTTTTCTGCATCTGATTGAGTACCTGAAATTCTCAAGATCCATCCGTCAGAATCAATGGTCCATCCTTGGTGATCGCTACGGTATGTTCATACTGCACGCCCCAGGTTCCATCCAGTGTTCGGACTGTCCAGCCATCATCATCCCACACCACGGCACCGGAACTCCCCTTCGTGAAGATCGGCTCGATGGTAATGACCATACCTTCGGTGAGCATCATTCCTGTTTTCCGTTTCCCATAAGGCAGCACATTCGGGGGCTCGTGAATGTATTGCCCGATGCCATGACCAATGAGCGGTTTCACAAGCCCGTATCGATACAACCTTGCCGTTCGTTCAATCGCGCTTCCGATGTCTCCGAGTGTATTACCAGGAACAGCCTGTGCAATGGCTTTGTAAAGTGCTTTTTCCGTACGCTTCATGAGCCTGCGGATAGATCTGCTTGGTACATCTATGGCATATGTCCAGGCCGAGTCAGCAAGCCAGCCGCCTTTGTTCACCACCATATCAATGGTCACAACATCTCCACTTGCAAGCGCCTGGCTTCCGGGAAACCCGTGACAGACTACTTCGTTAACGGAGGCACATGTCGCGTAGGGATATTCTTTATATCCCTTTTGCTCGGGTGTAGCCCCGTGATCTGCGAGAAATGTCTCCACACGTTCATTAATCTCCGCTGTTGTTGTGCCTGGAACCATATACTGCTCGATATGCTGATGGCAACTTCGTAATATCCGTCCTGCTTCCCGCATGTAGCCAATCTCTTCTTTGGTTTTCAATATAGGGTCCACATGCCTTCATCCTTCCTGCTGTAGGTGTACTTCCATATATATGCATGAGACACGGAACAAAGCCCCCTAAAGTGATACGGAGCCCAAGATCATATAGATACTTGCTAAATTCAGTCGGCAAACGCAAAAAAAACCGTCTGCCGGAGCTGAAGCCCGAGAGACGGTTCTATTCATATCGGAACAGTATAATCAGAGTTGGTGTTGTTTCAGGATACGGAAGAATCCATCTTGACAAGCTCATGCTCAACGACAGAAGTCAATTCTTCCTCGTATCCACCCGTAATCCGGTATTTTCTCACATACTCCTTCACGAATTTTTTTGGATCTTTAGGACGGAAAATCCGAGTCATTTCTCTCAAACTTTCTTTGACCTCATTGTGACCTTTCGTTGCCATTGTAATTCCCTCCCAAAACGTTGAAAGTGAATGCTCCGTTTAGAGAACGCCGAATAAGTCTTAAATGCCATTCATGAAGTTGTGTGCGCGGCTTAAAGCAAGCTTTAGGTCGGGAACCTCGCCGAATAGCAAGTACCTGACACTATAAATACCCGATATGATTCAGGTTGAATCATAATCTTATTGTATCATATTCGGAACCTCGTTACGACTTGACGATTTTTCCTAATATATATAACGGTTTTACTGCCCAAAAAGTTTAATTCCGAATCATATTTTATAAAATGTTTTTTCTATACGGATTAATCTAACCAGCATAACCCCCAACTATTCGGGGGATATTATCTTGGATCACTAAATCAGTTAACTATATGGAACTAAAAGGAGGACCTGTTATGGAGCGCAAAGAACAGGATATGCTGCCCCTTTCGCATGAAAAAGTAGAGGTTGACGGCGTTTATGTCAATGAAGCTGGACAGGAAGAGCACCTGCACCGAGGTCAAGATTTCCCCGCCGATCCCGTACTCGGCAAGACCGAATGGAAGCTGACAGAGTATGCCTTTGATAATCATCACGATGGGAAAACCGATGAACGTCTGGTGCCTAAGAAAGATGATGAGGATAAAAAGGGCAAAATCACCAGTCCTCGCAGACAAATTCAAACTTAGTTCACTCATCGGTTCAGTTCTGTCCAGCTCCTACATAGCCTATATAAAAAGGACAAAGGAGGCTGGGCCGAATGTGTCTCCCATGAAGTCGTCCAGCGGTCTGGATGAAAATATAGCCGGCATGTTGTGTTATTTATTCACGTTTGTAGGCGGAATCATTTTTCTTGCTGTAGAGAAGCGCAGTCGATTTGTGTTATTCCATGCCCTTCAATCCGTGACAGTTTTTGGTCTCATCATGGTCGGGCATGTGTTGTCGGCCTTTCTCCCGCTGTTCGGCCCCCTTGTAGCTTCACTGTTATCCCTGCTGGGTGTAATCGTATGGCTACTGACGGTAGTTACCAGTCTGCAGGGGAAATGGCTCAAACTGCCTTGGGTCGGTGATTTCGCCGAGAAACAAATGAGACACCTTTAATGTCACGAAGCACAAAAAAACACCGAAACAACGGGCTCTGATGACCCCATTGTTTCGGTGTTTCCTGTGTGCATATTATGTTAACTGTTTAACATAAACCTTAACTTGTACTTCATCTCATTGATATTTTATAAGGTAAATAGTATAAGTAATGAATCATTCATATCCTGACTCAAAATGCGTTATGCCATGAATGATTCATCAAGTACGCTTTACATAACAACCCTTCTGACCAAGTATCAGAGTAAAAGTACTTTTATGCAGACTTGTTGTTTTCCTGAGCCATCTCATCTGTATGCTGTGCAGCCAACTGAGCTGCTGTGTCCTTGCTTCCAAGACCATTAAACAACAAATTCATAAAGATTGCCGTAAAGCTGCCTGCAATGATACCATTACCCAGCATAATCTGAGCCCAGGCTGGCGCACTTGCAAACAACTGAGGCACCACCGTTACTCCCAGCCCCATGCCAACAGAACAAGCAATGATGAACAGGTTCTCATGACGGTTCAGGTCCACCTGAGTACCAATGATGCGAATACCGGACGAAATCACCATACCGAACAGGGCCACCATGGCACCGCCAAGCACGGATCCAGGCACAAGCTGAGCCAGTGCAGCAATTTTCGGTACAAAGCCAATAACGATCAGCAAACCGCCTGCAACAACGATAACATCACGTGTCTTCACCCGTGTCATCTGTACAAGCCCTACATTTTGCGAATACGTTGTATAAGGGAAGGAGTTGAAAATCCCCCCAAGCACAATAGCCAGTCCCTCTGCACGATATCCACGCGCCAAATCCTTGGAGGTCAGATCCTTGTCCAACATTTTGCCCAGAGCCATAAATACGCCTGTAGATTCAGCCACACTGACAATCGCAACGAGAATCATCGTCAGAATAGGAACAATCTCAAAGGTCGGTCTTCCGAAATAAAATGGCTGAACCATATGGAACCAGCTTGCATCAAGAACAGGAGCAAACTTCACCTCACCCATAAAGCCAGCAGCCACTGTGCCAACAAAAAGACCTATTAGAACAGAGATGGAGCGTACAAAACCTGTAGTGAAACGAGTCATTAATATGATGAAAATGAACACACCGAAACCTAGCAACAGATGTACACCACTGCCAAAGTCTTCCGCATTCTGACCCCCGCCCAAATCGGTAAATGCCACCGGTATTAGCGTCAATCCAATAATAGTAACGACTGAACCTGTAACGACTGGCGGAAAGAGCCTAATCAGCTTGCCAAACAAGCCCGAGAAAATCAGAACGAACAGACCGGAGGCAATAATGGCACCGTAAATGGTAGATACTCCGCTGCTCTGTCCAATCATGATCATAGGGGATACAGCTTGAAATGCACAGCCCAGCATAACCGGCAGTCCAACGCCGAAATATTTATTGCCCCAGACCTGAAGCAATGTAGCTACACCGCACGCAAGCAGGTCAATCGCAATCAGATAAGTAAGTTGCTCTTGTGTAAATCCGAGCGCGCTACTCACAATAAGCGGTACAATGACAGCTCCTGCGTACATCGCAAGTACGTGCTGCAAGCCGAGTGAGAAGGTTTTGGCCGGATGCCGATGATGCTGGAAAATACGTTCGCGTGCCATATTAGTTCGTGCCCTCCTCATCTGCAAAGGTCACTTCTCCATTGGACAACGCTCCGATGCGAACCAGGGATTCGACGCGGTAACCCGCTTCTTTCAAGAGACGGCCTCCCGGCTGGAAAGCTTTTTCAATTACGATCCCGATCCCTACGACTTCCGCACCAACCTGTTCTACAATACGAGCCAGACCAAATGCAGCTTCGCCGTTTGCCAGAAAATCATCAATGATTAACACATGGTCACCGGGATTCATAAACTTTTTGGCTACTGTAATTTCATTCGTCTCCTGCTTGGTAAAGGAATACACTTTCTCCACCAAAATATCTTCCGTCAGGGTAAGTGACTTCTGCTTGCGGGCGAAGATCAGCGGAACGTTCAGTTCAAGTGCTGTCATAATGCCTGGAGCAATACCGGATGATTCAATCGTCAGCACACGTGTAATGCTCTCTCCTTCAAAACGGCGGATGAACTCTTTGCCGACTTCCTTCATCAACACCGGGTCCATCTGGTGGTTCAGGAATGAATCTACTTTCAGTACCTGCTCGGACAGGACAATGCCTTCCTGTCTTACTTTGTCTTTTAACAATTGCATCGTTTTTTCCTCCCAAATGCCCTTTACCGCCATGCTCAGTCGGTTCCACAATATCTCTCCCCCATGTAAAAAAACAAAAAGCCCGCCTTTTCACACCTGCGGCATAAACCGGAGACGGGAAAGACGGACTTGTTCCTGTATGGACAAGCCGCTTGAACACCATATACGCCAAGGGGCGAGGCTCAGGAAGCATACCTATATATTTAGGCAGACCTGACCATAACCCCCAACAGGGCGCAGAAGCATCCTTCCCGTAGTCCAATCATTCCGGTGATCGGGTAGAGACATGCAGGCCTATTCCTGCACATATACGAGTAACGGCATATTCAATTCATTTTGGCTTCACGATTCGTATCCATGTATAATTGCGAACCTGAATGTAAAAGTGTAATCTCACTGACAATGTTAGAAGTATACCGAATTGGCGGCTTGAAATAAAGAGGTATTTTCATGGAATTTGCGGAAACTATGTTTCTTTTGCATAATGGGGATGATTGATTCTCATTTTTTATGTACAATATGAGAACAAAAGCGTGTCCTGACGGGAATGAACTTGGAGGATGTGCTCAGAATCTAGTCGTTAAAGGAGATTGTTACATGAAAGGCATACTGAAAGAATTTAAGGAGTTCGCTGTTCGCGGCAACGTCATCGATCTCGCAGTGGGTGTAATTATCGGAGCTGCTTTTGGAAAAATCGTTACATCCCTTGTGAATGATATCATCATGCCTCCGGTTGGGAAACTGCTTGGCGGGATTGATTTCAGCCAAAAAATCATTAACCTTGATCCGGATGTGAAAACGGCTAACGGTCAACATATCACCACACTTGCCCAAGCCAACGAAGCAGGCGCTACCGTCATTGCTTACGGTCAATTTATCAATGTGATGATTGATTTCATTATCGTGGCGTTCTGTATCTTCATGCTGGTTAAAGGCATTAACTACCTGAAGCGTAAAGAGCATGCCAAACCTGAACCGAAAAAAACAACGAAAGCCTGCAAGTACTGTCTGTCTGAAATTCCTGCTGCAGCTACTCGTTGTTCCCAATGCACTTCCCAGCTCGAGGCTGAAGGCAGCAACGCTCCGGCATAATGGTTGAATCTATTGATATGTACAAAAAATAAACCAATGATGCAGGTTTGATTCCTCATACCGCTATGTATGTTAGAAGCGGATCAATGGTTATGTAGTCATTGTGGTATGCATATAAGATACGTTCAACGTTACTGGGTTGAAACTTATTATAAATTTGTGCATTGCATACACATATCAAGTACATCAAACCTGCATATGTTCAGGTTCCACCTTAGAGGTGGGACCTTTTTTTATTGATTACAAATCTTGCTTCTCAGCCTTGATTGTCAGTCATGTGCTCTGTACTTAGAAACGTTTGGGCAGTAAGTGTTCCAGGATCGATTTGAGATCTTTGTCTTCTTTGTAAACCTCTTCTCCGGTATCCAGTTCAGTGACCCGAATAAATTCATAATTGGCGCTGGCATCCGTCGGTTTAAACAGCAACTGTGCCTCGTCCTCCAGACGAACATGAAAGCCCATGTCTTTAAACATCGTCGTAAGCTGGCTCGTGGCCGGTTCCTGACCTTGCCCTACAAAGATAAGTCCCCTAAGGGCTTTACGCTCCTGAGGTTGCGGATAAATCACCTGAAAGTGTACAATACATTCCATACAATCGTTCCCCTTTCGTTAAAAAGATACTTTGTGAAATTTTGAACTTTAAATTCTGCTATATAAGGAGATACGTTTCATGACCCCAGAACGTTTCGATATTTATGACGATCAGCAACAATGGCTTGGTACAGCCCCCCGTAATGAGGTTCATGCTAAGGGATATTGGCATCGTTCATTCCACTGCTGGATCGTGCGTGACGAAGGCAGCAAGCGCATGGTTCTATTTCAGCGGCGCCGGGATATCAAAGATACTTTTCCCGGTTATTACGACATCACAGCTGCTGGTCACCTCACAGCCGGTGAACAACTGCAAGACGCACATCGTGAGCTGGAAGAAGAGCTCGGTGTGCATACGTCATTTGATGCGCTGACTTATTTGTTTACGGCTAAGCAGCAGCTACAAGGTGAGGTGCGTGGCATTCCGTTTCTGGATCGGGAATTCAGTGCTGTCTATGGTCTGTGCCTGAACCAGCCACTGGAGTCCTATGTTCTCCAGGCTAGCGAGGTGGACAGTCTCTATGAGGCACCACTGGATGACCTGCTCGCCCTGTTCCGCCAAGAGAAGGATGTTGTTCAGGTATCTGGTGTGCGTGCGCAACAACAGACATTCACGCAAAACGGTAAGGCATTATCTACACCATCAGAGGATAACACACCTTTATCGACATTCCCACGCACTAGTGAGCCCCTCTCTGAGTGTACCCAAGAAGTCACAACGACAGCAGCTGATCTTTTGTCCAATCATGGCGATTATAAGTATTCCGCCAGCGCTGCACGCCTTGTGAGGGAAATACATCTGGCAGATTTTGTGCCGCACGGCACCACTTATTATATCGACGCCCTCGAAGCGCTGAAACGGGTGCACGGGGTCTAGGGCGTGTCTTTAAACCTCTTGAAGTGCATCTTTTACCCCTTTTGTGCCCCCTGCTACGTCACTTTCCCTTGGCGTGCCCCGGCACGCCAAGGAAACTTCCTTGCTTGGAACAAAAATTCGGCAAAATCTGCTTTTTTCAGCGTTTTCAGACACGCCCTAACTTCATTTTCTCAAAAATAGCATCACTTCATACGTTTAACTAATCCCTGGACTATTACCTTCATTATTCCAGTAACATTACACTTTAGGTATTCCAAGACTATTCCTTTACTATTAACCGGATAGCAAACCAATGCTGTAACAAGCATCACTGCATTTGGGTTCTGAATTGTATCGTTGTACCCTTGGACTACCTAAACGTTACGCGATACGTTGAAGATGTTGCTACGGCATATCAGGGAAATATCCCAATACGCACGCTCTAACAGGTAAAAACAAAGTATGAAACAACAAAGTTAGCCTACTCTACGTAAGTCTCATGATGGAACGGAGTAACCTAAAGTGAATGTGTGCGAGATTAAGCTCAAAAAAATTCTAACGATCACAGGGAACGTTATTTGCCCCTTTTCGGGGTCTCGTGAAATCTAACGATCACCAGAGACGTTATTTAGACGAAATTGGCTTCATTTGCGCTAAAAAGATGGCTTGGGACGAAATAGCGTTCCTGAGGATCGTTAGAATCTCAAAGAGGTCGATTTCGCCAAAATAAGGCTTGTGGTGATCGTTAGCGCTCAAACTATCCCGTTTCACCGGCTTCAAAATCTTGCCTTTATAAAATTTGAAGAATAGCTCTACTACGATGGTCAATGCATTTATTAATCACAAAAGGACGAGATGTGAATTCACCATTCACATCTCGCCCTTTATCATTTTGTTTTTTTGTAGTCACTTACTTTAGTTTGCATGGCTACTTTTACTTTTCATATTCCACCTGTTACTATTCCTGATCCGGTGCAGGGGATGACCAATATCGTGCGGCAATGTCTGCGTATCGTCGTCCGTAACGACCTTCCAGTTCATCACCTATATCCTGCTCCAGTTCATACAGCACCAGTTCTTGTGCAAAATGATTCAGCAGCAATCCGGTCATCACCGGATGCGCTGTAACTACAGCCTGAGTAGGACATGAATCCCCACGCATACCTAGCATACACCAGCGTCGATCCACAACGAGCGAGAACTTACGCCCGGTGCCCGTGCCATATGATGGAAATCCAGGCAAAAAAGGAAGCGGCTGATCTACCATGCCTTCCCCGCCTTCACAGGACCACAACAGACGTACCCCGCGAGCCTCGGCCTGCTGCAAGTCCTCTCGAAGCAGTTCAGCTTCCTCCCGCCACACATCCACAACGATTTCATGCTTTGCTGCGGCAAGTTCACGACTCAGGTTTTCAAAAACATTTTTGTCGCCTTCGACATTGTAAAATACAGGCTTCTCCGGTTCGCTCTTCGGCATACTTCGCTCGACGTAATCCAGAGAGGTGTGCATCTGATCCGAGATCATACGTGTCATCTCTTCCGGTTTCAGCATGCTGTATTTCACAGGCTCTCCCGCACTGCATCTGAGGAATCCCCGTGATTCCAGCCGTTGCAGGGTGGCATATACATTGGAACGGGAGACACCCAGCCGTTTGGCTACCTCATATCCCGAGGCTGATCCTTGGCGAGCTAATTCTACCATAATTTTAGATTCCATCTCGGTGAACCCGAGATGACGTAAATGATGCAGCAGTTGGTCCATATTTCTGTCCCCCCATGCTGTCAGCAACCAGCGCTGCCTGGCGGCAGCACGTCTACTGCATCAGATCTGCTCTGCTCCGCAGCGCGGGCACCACTTCGAGCCTTTTGGCAATTCGGATGCACAAATCTGACACTTCACCATTTCACGAGGTACTTCCGTCTGCACATCCACAGTGTCTACAATCGGGTTATTTTCTTTCCAATAGCGAATGCGCTCATCCAGCTCCTGCTGACGCTCACGTTCCCGCAGCATTTCCTCTTCTCTGCGGCGTTCCCACTCTGCATCGAACGCTTCCTTCTCTTCCAGCGTAAACTCGGTGCTGTTAAATCCCGGTTCCGTATCCAAATCTGCAATCGATGGGATGACCGTATGATACGGCTCGGTCTCTTCGTTTTCTTCCACAGCTGGTGCATCAAAAATCGACTGCTCCGCAACCGGGTTTTGCGCAGCGGCTGCCTCATGTTTTGCCGTGTTGACGGCTCCTGTAGCCCCTGCAACTCCCGATGCCGATGCAGATGCAGTTGGTTTGGATTCACCCAGCTTGCGTCCACATTTCGGACAGAAGTTGGCATCCAGTGAAGCGACATATCCGCACTCGCAAAGACGTTCATTTTTCAACTCGGCAATCTTGCCGCGCAATGCGTCGATCTCATCCTGCAGTTCGTCACATAGATTAGACAGATCCACCATCTCTTTTTCAGCGAGCGTCATATCCTGTGCACGATAACCTTCATAGAAGATCCGGCCCATATCGGTAAAATGGACTTCCTGTTCCTGTTGCAAGCCCACAATCTGATTGTTTAATTTGCCAATCTCAACAGCGTGCTGTGCACGCTCTGTTGCTTTGTTTGCTCCGTTTTTGATGCGCTGAAGCAGTTTCATAACAATTCCTCCTCTGTCCCGTCAAAACAATATCATTATCATTCTTCATTAGTTAGTAGGTCAACCGTTAGCAATATGCGAATTGCCCTGGATATATAACTTATACGATATGAAGCCAAAAAGTTGCGAAAAATCGCGCTGCCCCCCAGTTTTATGCGGATTTTCGATAGAAACAGGGGCTTTCATCAAGACCATACGTTCGGTATAATGGAACTTTGGCTCCATATTCATGAAGCGCTCAATCTATACCAATGAAACCATAACCCTATATCTCATAGAATTATGACACATGAAACACGTATGATTTACAATTAACTCTATCTTACCAATTTACAATGCGATTGTGAAAAGGGCAAATTCTTTACTTTTGAAAGGATCGTTTGATCCCTGAATGCATACAGAGGTGGATGAAACATGTTAAGTCCGAACTCAACGTTCTACCCCCGTCCGCTCGGGGTGAACTCCGCGTCCTCCTTGCCTCAATCTCCCTCGGCTCCGCTGGAAACCAGCCGGCAGCTTGTGGGAGATGATCAGCAGGACGCCTATTATTTCCGCTCGCTTGAAGAAGCCGGCATCAAACTCAACGGCCCGCAAATCTCGGCCGTTCGCCATGGCAGAGGCCCCATACTCACACTTGCAGGAGCAGGCTGCGGCAAAACAACTGTACTAGCTGCAAGAGCAGGCTACCTGATGGAGGTCGGCGGTGTACACGCAGGCAGCATTCTGCTCGTGACATTTACCAACAAGGCCGCTGCCGAGATGAAAGACCGGATTGCTGCCCTGCCTGGCATCAGACCTGCTGCAGCAAGAGCCGTGCAAGCTCGCACCTTTCACTCGTTTGCGCTGACTTTGCTACGCCATTACGGTGTGCAGGAAGACATTTTTGGTGAGTCGCGTGCCCAGCATACGGTGCTGAAAATGCTCTTACGCCAGAATGGCATGAGCGAAGCGTTTCAACCGGAGAGTCTGCTGGCGATGTTATCCGCCTGGAAGATGCAAGGCTCGAACACCGCAGACTTGCCGGAGAAAACGCAGGATGAGCGCGATGCCAAGCGGGTATTGCTCGGATACGAAACCTGGAAGCAGGATCGCGGCAAAATGGACTTTGATGATATCCTGCTGCGCGCTGCTGCGCTGCTTCGTGATCCAGCGGTGTTAAAGCCGCTGCAGCGGCGTTTTCAATACATTATGGTGGATGAATTTCAGGATACGAACCGGCTGCAATACGAGATTGTGCAGATGCTCGCTGGAGCACACCGAAATCTGATGGTTGTTGGAGACGATGACCAGACGATCTATACGTTTAACGGCGCACGCCATGAATCAATTTTGGAATTCGATAAAGTATACCCGGGTGCACGCATTGTGACGCTGGATATTAATTACCGCAGTGATGCACGYATTCTGGGACTCGGCAGCGAGCTGGTCGCCCGTAATAAACGTAGACGTGACAAACGACTGCGTGCGGCAGGACAACGAGGGGATGCGCCCCGGTTTGCTACACCGTCTAACGCCGAGGAAGAAGCCGCCTGGGTTGTGAATCAGATCTGTCAACAGGTGGAGGAAGGACTGTTTCCATATCGAGACATTGCTATTTTGCACCGGACAGCCAGCAGCAGCCGGGCAGTGTTTGAGCAACTGGTACTGAAGGATGTGCCCTTCGTACAGCACGGAGCCGCTCCGGTGTTCTATGATCAGTCTCTCATCAAACCGTTGATGGATCATATGCGGTTATCTCTGAACCCGCGAGCGATGGATGCTCTGCCAAGTGCACTCGGTCCGCTGTATGTGTCCCGTGATGCAGGACTGGAGTATATCCAGCGCCGTGAGCAGGAACAGGCCAAGAAATATCCGCTGATTCATCTGAGCAAATGGGACAAGCTGAAGCCTTTTCAACAGGAGCAGGTCAAGGAACGCATCAAGCTGATTAAATCTTTGCATAAGCTGAAGCCGATTATCGCGATTCAAGAGATGCGCCGCCAGTTCTATGATAAATATATGGAGAGCGGCGACCCGACGATTTTCACTCATTATAAAGAAACGATGCTGGAGACACTGGATGAATTCGAAGCTGCTGTCAAAAAATTCGAAACGGTAGAGGAATTCGTGCAATTCGCAGACGAGTTGTCCCGCAGACACCGCGAGATGGAATCGCTGCGCCGTGCACAGGATAGTGATGCAGTACAGCTGATGACCATTCACAGGGCCAAAGGACTGGAGTTCCCTTGTGTGTACTGGATCGGAGCAAGCGAAGGCATTGTGCCGCACAGCACTGCCCTGCGTCAGGATATTCCGGAAGATCAGAAGGCAGCACTTACCGTACAGCAAACCGATGCCGAATTGGATATGGCACTGGAAGAAGAACGCAGACTCGCTTATGTGGCGATTACTCGTGCGAAGCGGCATCTATATGTGACCTCACCCGCGAGCCATCACGGCAAACCTGCCGACGTGTCACGCTTCCTGCTTGAAGCCTTTGGCATGGAGGTTCCGGACAAACGTAAACCACGGGACGAGGCACGTAGTGGCAACACGTCGTCATATAGTACTCATGGACACGCAAGCTACAACAGGAACAACAACGGAAATAGCAACAACCGAAGCAGCAACGGCAACTGGAAAAGCATCGGCAACGCTAAAGATGCCGACAAACGTGAAAATGGCAAGGGTCATACTTCACAACAAACTTCATCTTATGCACAGCATGATCGGCAGCGCAGTGCAATAAACCATAAGGATCATCGGGAAATGGAGATGCTGGATGAGCGGGATGAAGATCGTCTCAGCGAGAAGCGCGGTAGCGGAATTATTCGAGATCATAAAGCATTCAGTACACCCGGACTCCATCCGAAGGCTACCAGTACAACCACGACTTCAAGTACTTCCCGAAATGTTGATCCCTCTCGAGCAGGTGCGATCAAAGCTGAGCGGACAGAGACGGTAGCTGTCTGGAAATGTAGTTCGGCTACATGCAAAGCATGGTTGAGACAGAAACCGGCTGTGCCTTCCGGCAAAGCCACGAAAAAGTCTTCATCCGTGCCTCCGGTCTGTCCACTATGTTCAGGAACGATGATCGCTGGCACTCGGCAGGTTCCGGTGACAAATACTTTTGGAAAATAGGCATACGGAATCTTTCGTTTCAGGGCGCTTACTGCTGTTTATTAACAGTAGAAGCGTCTTTTTCCAATTGAACAGTACGAGCGTCTCTTTTTTCAATATCGAAATGGGGGTTGGATTATGCAGGACGGTAAACAACATCTGTATGTATCGGTAACTCATAACCTGATTGAAAAAACGAAAAACGAATCTACACCGTTTGATGTACTCGTCGATGACGGGCAATTGGCAACTTTGCAGGATCTGATGAAAGTACTTGAGGATGGGGACGACTACTCATTGCAGCGGGCACCCGTACCTTACAAGTCGGCAGACCATGATGATGGAAATGAACGACTTACAGATGGCGTGATGATGCTGTACACCTTCCTCTACGATCACGGCACACCCGAGACCAGACAAGCCATCGATGGCATGAATGTGCTTCCCAAGCTGCAAGATACGGACTACGATGACCCGGGATACGAGAACTCACCCATGAATAAATGATGGATTAAGCTTCATTTATGCGCAGTCCTTGGCATGAGCGATCTAACATGAAATGCAATCATCCTACAACCAAAGCAATAAACCCTCCTTCTGCTCCATTTAACATTTAGAAGGAGGGTTATTTCTGTCAGCGGGATTTTCCGCGAGAATAATCATCGTTTAGCTTTCAGTTATTATTTGTTTTATTCGTTATCTTCTACTGCTCAACGTCTAGTCCAGACGCACTTCCTGCCCTTTTTCGGCAGACTCATAGATGGCGCACAGCATACGCGTGGAGGCCACCCCATCCGCAATCGGGCTGATGGGCGGCGTACCGTTCAGGCAGCATTCTACAAAGTGATCGATCTGATTCTGGAATGCACCGTGAATATCCAGACCGGAATGATCTGTCTGGGGTTCGATGTTCATGATCGTGTCATGTTTCTCGGAGACAATGAGCGTTTTGGGCTCCAGTTCAAATCCGCCGCGCTCGCCATACAATTTAACAAAGGACTCATCCTCACGGGCATGGAGGGTAAAGCTCACATCTACCGCCAAGGAAGCACCATTGTCAAAACGGATCAGGGCATTCGCCATATCTTCGACGTTATTGATCGCAGCACTGTAGTCTGCCGCTTTGTAAAAGGAGAGATGTTCCACATTCGCACGATTGCCGAGTTTACGATACGTATTCCCGCTGACGGATACAGGCTTCGGTCTACCCATCAGATACCAGCACTGGTCGATGATATGTACACCCAGATCGATTAATGGGCCGCCGCCGGAACGAGCCTTGTCCGCAAACCAGCCACCTGGGTTACCCAGACGCCGCAAAATCGACGCTTTTGCATAATACAGCTCGCCAAACTCGCCTGCATCAATGAATCTGCGCAGCATCTGCATGTTGTTATCGTACCGGCGTACAAAGCCGACAACAAAGGTACGTCCGCTTTTTTTTACCGCTTCCTCAATCCGCAGTGCATCTTCCACGTTGGTGGCCACCGGCTTTTCCAATAACACATGTTTACCTGCTTCCAACGCCGCAATGGCAAATTCCGCATGCGTATTATTCCATGTACAGATACTGACCGCATCGACATGCGGGTCTTCCAGCATCTCACGATAGTTGGTATATACTGACTGAGCGTCATACTTCTGTGCAGCCGCCTTGGCTCGTTCCTCGTTCAGATCACAAATGGCGTAGATGACAGCATCTTCATTTTTGGCGTAACACCTCATATGAAGATCCGAGATGGACCCTGTGCCGATCATGCCGATATGCAGCATTTGCTTTGTGCTCATCTTCGTGCTCCCTCCCTTTTTCCAAAACTTCGTTAACGTCTAGTCTGCCCGCAGCATGCCTTCGTAAATACCCGGGATTGAATTTTCGATCTCCACCGCGCCCAGCGTTCGTTTGTAGAAATCCATTGGCCCAGCCGATCCGATAATCGCATATCCATAGCCATCTGCTCTCATTGCGTGCATACAAGCCAGCAACAAGGCAGTCCCCACACCCTTTCCACGGGCATCCGGGCTTACTCCAGTAGGGCCAAAAAAATTACGGCAGGTCGCTTCATAACAGGCAAAACCAATCATTCTCCCCTGCTCCAGCGCAATATAACAGGTTACAGGCTGACGTGCAAAAGCAACATCACATTCATCTACCCAAGGCTGGTTAAAATGGGTTCTCACCCAGTTCAGCACCTGCTGCTTCTCCGGCGCAATCGCTCTGCGAATGACAATCGATGCCGCCTTCAGTTGATCCAACCCGCTGTGCTGTTCCGGCAAACGATAAAGCGCGACCAACATATCACTCATCGGTTCGTTTCCTCCTTATATGGCATGGAATGATCCGCATACTTTGAATTTAACCTAATCCTACTGCTGATAACCTGCTTCTTACGCGATAATCCTAATTGAAACAAACGTAAGGTACTTACAGTGTTTATATCCCACTGCAACACTCAGACAGGTTATCCCGTCAGTAAAGATGAGATGCGGCGATCTGTATAAAAGTTTACCGCGACACAACGCAGATGAGAAGGGATGATTACGAATGAAAAACAATATGAAAAAGGTAAGTACAATCATGGCTCTTTCTATGGCACTAAGCGGCGGAGCTGCTTATGCTGCTTCAGTAGATAACACGGTGCTGCCTACGCAGGAAACTGTCACTCATGCCCCAATTACTACTACAGGAGTTGTACATGTATCCATCAATGGTGCAACGGTTGCTAACGGATATTGGACTCAAGACGGTAAGACAGCCATGATCCCGCTTCGAGCGCTAACCGAAGCTCTGGGAATCGAATTGAAATGGCATAAGGAAGACAAGTCCGCAGAGCTGACTCGAGGCGCCTTGTGGACTCAGGTATTTGCAGATAAAGATCGTTACTCCGTCAACAAAATGCTGCTGACCCTCGGTACAGCTCCTGAAATTAAGGATGGGACACTTTATGTGCCGGCTGTTTTTGCCGAAAAAGTACTGCATGCAGGGCTGAGCACAACTGGCAATCAGGTGACGATTACAAGTGAGGAGGACGTTAAGACGGTTACAGAACGCGGTGTAATTACTCACATTTCAAACCAGGATAAATATCAATCCATTCAGATTGGCGGTGCGGGGCCTGATGGCATTGTGTTAAATCTGAGCGAGAATACGCAGCTCATTTCGGCGGAGGGAAAAGAGATTAAACTGGCTGACCTGTCCATCGGTATGGTTGTGGAAGCTGAACATTCATTAATGATGACCAAAAGTCTACCTCCACAAACACCAACGTATAAAGTAACCGTGCTGGACACAGCGGCTGAAACAACAGCGCAACCAGAAGAAACTTTTGGGACAGCCGGCACGATCGAAAATGTCATTGCCAAAGACGGCATGGTAGCCCAGATTGAGATTAAAGGTACACGTCTGGCTGAGACTGCACCAGACCATGTCGTTTTGAATGTAAACAATGAAACGTTGCTAGTGAATCAGAAGGGCGAAACGGTGAAAGCCGAGCAATTGACTGAAGGTGCCAAAGTGATGGGTTTCTATAGCCCGATGCTGACTCGCAGTCTGCCTCCAATCGGCACAGCCTGGAAAGTGGTTGTTGAGATTCCGACAGTTCAGCCCAACGCCGAGTAAAGAGGTAGAGTGGTAGGATAAGCCTGTAGGCAAGTAAAGTAGAGTACGTGTGGAATTACACGAAAGTGCGAAATTACGTGAAAAGGCTAAAAACGCTAAAAACCTTTCCCTCCTGTCTTCTGCCAGGGCGTGGAAAGGTTTTTTTCACAAATGAGTCCGTATCAAAACTTCTAAGGTTCATATCTGGTATCTGTTTTTTTAAAAATTTATAAACTCGCAGTATCTCGAAATACTTCTTACTACAAATCTACCATGATCGTGAGGCGACAAAACATATTGTACCTTTAAACTAAGATCAAAGTCTCGTTGCGACAAGTAATAAGGTATCTGCCGATCATCGAGATGATCTAAAACAGGAACTCTATATCAAAATAATTGAATCATTACAAAATTTCAACATTAGTACGTTGAAGTAAAATTTAGAGAGTGTGGTTGTAAAAAAAAAGACTCACTTCTCTTTATACATATGTGAAGGCAATACGGCATTGCAGAAAACTTGGGAATGGTGTTCTGGCTATGATTCCTCCCTATTACTCTTCTACTAAAATTAAATTCAGGAGTGATTATTATGGCAAATCTAGGCCCTGGCGGAGCAGACCTTATCAAATCGCATGAGGGATTTTCCTTGAAATTTTATGGAGATCCTGTTGGGTATCCAACAGTTGGATGGGGACATCTGATAACAAAGACTAAAACATATACTAAAAACACAACAGGTAATCCAAAGGATTCTCTTCTAACTCAAGCACAAGCTAATGCGCTATCAAGCTCTTTAAATCTAGGTTATACTTCACCAATTTCTCAGTCTAAGGCGAATACTTTTTTTAATGAAGATACTGCTAAGGCTGTTTCGGAAGTAAATAAATTGTCACTTCCTGACGGCCATACACTTTCGCAAAATCAGTTTGATGCCCTTGTTTCACTCACTTTTAATGGAGGTCCTGGGGTGTTAACAACTCCAGATGTAAGAACCATGCTTGCCTATAAGCAAATCTATCCAACTTTTATTGGCCCACGTACATTAAACGAAATTGATAATTGTTCAAAATTGGTCAGTAAAGCATTCTCATATGATAAAAATTTACAAAGACGAAGAAATGAAGAAGCCACTTTATTTTGTAAAGGCTCTGGTTATACTCACAAATATCCAGTATATACTCTGTAGTTCAATCGTTTTAAGACATAAACAGGAAAGAGGCTGTCCCAAAAGTTAATATTCTTTAGGTGGAAACAAGACCTATAGCTTCTTCAAAGCTTAACATGTAAAAAAGGAGCGATTCTCCGTTATTGGAGGACCGCTCCTTTGCGTTTCTGGTCGTCCGTTGCTTGCCTCAGCAGGTTATGGGGGATCGAAAGCCGACCGACCTCTAGCGTCATCTTTTCCATGCCGCGAAGCAGAAAGCACCGGTTATTCTTTAGTTGTCCAAATTCACTTTCCAGCTCCATCATCCGATGTATCAGCGATTGGAACAACGGTCCGTTTTCAGAGCGTCAACCTAAGTGCTCACGTTGCTCTTACTATACAATAAAGAACTTTCCCAAACAGCCATTTTATAGCTTTTAGGGCAGCCCCTTTTTTGGATTAATCCGAGATCTTTTTAAGCTCAAAAATAGTTGCCTCTGATAGCAAGATAAGTCTATCACTATTAACAGCAAAAAAATTTAAGCCAGAAGGTATGCCAAGTTTTGTATAAGGATCACTTACATCTATTACTTTTACTACATCCTTTATATTTAAATCTGGAATATCTATTTTGTAGAATCTAAAAAAAGAGTCAGATTCAGTACATATCGTTGTGATTTCGTATAATGGATCTTTTAGTTCAGTTTGATATTTCGTGTATTTTTTGAGTCCTTTTGATGAAAAGAAATTTTTTTTTATGATAATTTTATCTCCAATAAATTTTTGCCCTGTTGGATATTCGGAAGCATCATTGTATGAATTTGCAAACCCCAGAAGTTTCTCAACTTTCCACGTTCCATAGAAATTTTTTGCAGTTTCACTATCCAAGCTTATACGGTCTACAGTACAATCTCCAGAACGATCTGTATTCTGTTCCGGCTGAGTTGTTACTTGTTTACTGGGTAAATCCCCCGTACCTTGCTTGACTGTAATGGGCTTATCTAATCCACATCCCGAAAGCAAAATGACACTCAATAACATCAATAATCCTAGCTCTTTTTTCAACACTCTAATCTCCTTTCACTTACCTAGCAAAAATTATATCAGAGCGAACCGTCAGAGGAATGACATAACATTAACATTATTTACGATTAAAGTTAAATTTATGTTATATGATCGCAAACATTAAAATGCTCAAATTAGTGAAACATCGCGGAGTGTTCATAACACTATCCTGCCTTCCCCGGTCTGCCCGTTTCGACCTCGGCTCCTGCGGGAGGAGGAGGTAAACGAGGCACACGAAACTAGAGCCAAGTAACCCGCAGCGGGGCTTACCGGATTAATATACTTCAGCCGAACAAAAAACGCCCAAGTGGATACACTACCCCTGAACGTTTTCGAATTACAGACTTAAGAGATACTTGATAGTAATAAGGACTAATTAAATCACTATCTGACCTCCCTCTTTGGATTCCAGATACTTCTAAACATTCCAGCTAGCAGACTTCATGCCTTTCCACATTTTGAAAACAATCGATTTGGTTCTCTTCATTCCACCCCCTCTTTTCCTCTGCATCAGACATAAGAAAGCTAGACATGGATTTATCAGTGGAGCATAACCAGCTTGGCTAGAGATTCAGGTACAACAAGAAACGGCTTATAATATTAACTAGAGCATGTTAAATACCTGACAATATCGCCATTGAAGGCATTCCACTTTGTCCTACAGAGAAATTATGTAAAATGCAGTTTATCTTGCGCTTTGTTTCTGTATGCATCCTATTCGTCCTCTCGTTCTACAAATACAATCAGCATACAGGACATAAGCGCTTATAAAAATTAAAAAAATCCAGCTGCTTAAGCTAGCTTTTTAAAAGTTCCAGACTGACCATACTTCTTCCTGTAACTTTATTGAAACGAATATTGTATGTGATGATATTGGTTAATTAGTAAAGCGCAAGGAAAAGGACGATTGGTAGACCAGGTGGAATCCAAGGCCGGATATAAAATGTTTGATTATGACTCATCCGAAGAATCTATGCTTGCTTCAGCCTCAATCTCCACCATTAGCAAGGGATCAATGAGTGCACTTACTTCGACCATCGTAGCTACAGGCTGAATCTGTCCGAAAAATTCACCATGCGCTTTACCAACCTCTTCCCACTGCGAAATATCTGTGACAAACATCCGTGTTCGAACAACATCGGTCAAGTCAGCGCCAAGCTCTTTCAGTGCTTTTTCAATCGTCTGCAAAATGAATTTGGTTTGCACATACGGGTCACCCGCACCCACAACGACACCATCCTGCATCGCTGTTGTTCCAGCAACCTCAACCCGATTCCCTACACGAATTGCGCGGCAATAGCCAACCAACGGTTCCCAAGGGGAGCCGGTAAACACCTGCTGTCTGCTCATTCTCTTGTCCCTCGCTCTATGTAATTTATAATTTGATTAAAGATGAATTATATCAGTCTGTCTTCATCTCAATCAATGGTATAAAACTTGATTTCAATTTTATTTCCTCAAACGGAAAAATCCCCTGAACAAATCATATTCACCTTGAGTAAGGTTTGAGTGTTCAGGGGACGTGTATAACGAACAAAGTGAATTACAGTTTAATATTAGCTTCGTCAAAGTAATCTTCCAGCGTTAAACCACTCTTCACAACATCGGGTGCAATATCTGCACCAACATAACGAATGTGCCAAGGCTCATATACATAACCCGTCTTGCTCTCTTCACCTTTCGGATAACGAATGATAAAGCCATACTCGGCAGCATGTTCATCCAGCCATTTGCCTTCTTTGGACGAGCCGAACACCTCTTCCAGTACATTCCCCACGCTTGGACTCGATACATCTATGGCAAGTCCTGTCTGATGTTCGCTTCGGCCCGGCACGGCACTTACACGGGAAGCATACTCTTCCCCTTTGGTTTTCACATTATTGTTGTAAATGGATACCTGACGCTTGTAAGACCTATATCCCGATACGGCACGAAGTTCAATCCCGTCAGCTTTGGCACCGGCAAACAGTTTCTCCAGCGCTTCAGCGGCTTCCTTGCGCATATGCCGCTTCTCATGCGGCCCCTCGAAGGAGAACGGCACGTCAGGCTCGACCAGATCACTCGGTTCATAGCCTTCTGGTAGACTACGCTGTTTGTTGACAATAACCGTCATCGCCTGCGCATTGGTCACCACGGACTGAGAATCTACAGTTGTCTGAAGGGCACTGATGCTCCGTTTCTCCATTAGCGGGTCTTCTGATGTTGCCCCACCGCTTCCATTGTCTGATGAACCCTGTTCTTCTCCTGCGGGTGCGCTGTCTGAGCCTTTGTCTGTCCCTTGTTCGCTATCTGAATTTGCGGCCTGATCTCCTTCCGCACTTCCCTTACCATCGGAGCTGGATTCATCGGTTAAATGCACGGTTGTGCCATCGGCCCCCTGCTCCGTATTCGGTGTTCCGTTTGCGTTCTGATTACCGTTCGCATCGGAACCGTTCTGGCAAGCAGCCAGCAAGGCTCCACATATCATAAGTGAGGACAGCAGAACCACGATTCGGCGCTGTCTTCCTGTTCCTGATTTCATCATAAAACTCCTATCACCTTAGTAGAATGAATATCTTTTTTACGTTTTCTCATGGTTACTATGATGTTCCCTGCGACAGTATACCTTAAATGTGCGATAAGCTCCACCTGTAAAGAGTTCTTTCTCCCCGTCTCTATGCAAAGATATACCCTTTATACAGCTTGTAGCCTTTATTTCTGTACATTTGATGCCACATCCCAAACTTAGATAGCTTCAGATGGAAATTGGAAATGAGGGATAGGCTCCACAACAAACAAGCAGGGGTGATCTGGTGATCTCCCCCGCTGTACATGTGTAATGCATTATTTGGTAGCCGGGCTGTCCTTGTGCTTCTGGACAGCCTGCCACATCCGCGCAGCCACGCGCTCGCGGATAAGATCCAGACCTGCTGCTGCGGGCACYCCCTGCAGCAGCGCGGTCAGCTCGGGCAACGCAGGCGGTTTGCCCGGCTGCGCGAGCCGTACCTCCACGGCGCCGAAACCCGGCCCCGGCTGGTGCATGGCGCCGTCTGCGGCGGCCTCGGCGATCCACTCGCCGACGGCCGCGCCGCCTTCGCCAGCCCGCGCTTGCGGGCGGCCCGCCGTCTCCGCTGCGCGGCCCGGGCCACTGGAATCATGGGCAAGTTCCTCTGCCCATGATCCCAGCACGCCGGCGAGCAGCGCTTCGCGCGGCAGGCCGGCGTGCGCCAGCAGCTGCAGCGGCTCGGCCGCGAAGCGCGCAGTCACGGCGCGCTCCGCCGCCGCGGCATGCGCACAGCCTGCTCGGCCGCAGGTGCACGACGCCGCTGCTGGCGCTGCACCGAGCACGGCTGCGCCTGGCGCGTCAGCGCGCTCGGCCGCGGCCAGCAGCCCGGCGAGCTCCTCTGGCGCCGGGCCACCGCGCAGCAGGGCGTACAGCGCCAGCGGGCGCTGCCGAAGCTGCGCCAGCACGGCCTCGCGCTGCGCCTCGCTTAGCTGTGCCAGCGTGCCCTTGACCTTGAACATGCCGGATGCGGCTGTTCCTGTCTGATTTGCATCAGCATCATCGGGCACTTCTTCTCCCACACCTGCCAATGTATTTACCTCTGCTGTCCACACTCCGGGGGACATATGCAGCTCAATCTTCCATTCTTCACTCATCATCATCCCCCTCTCTTCATTGATCATCCAAACAAGCTTTACCAACATCAAGCCGATTATTCCTTCATTGCCAAGCATTCAAATTTAGTTAGAATCACCCTACCCAGTACCTACCTCAGCGTTAACCTCACAGCCAAGTTTCCCCTTGAAGCGAGATCAAGCTGCGCAACTCATCATCCGACATCTCGGTTAGCCAGTTCTCGCCTGAACCAACAACCTGCTCAGAGAGAGCTTTTTTACTCTCAATCAGTTCATCGATCCGTTCCTCTAATGTCCCCTGACAAATTAACTTGTGGACCTGAACGTTGCGATTTTGTCCGATACGAAACACACGGTCTGTCGCCTGATTCTCCACCGCCGGGTTCCACCAGCGATCATAGTGAATGACATGGCTTGCCCGTGTCAAATTCAGACCTACGCCGCCTGCACGAAGAGATAGAACAAACATGGACGGGCCTTCTCCCTTTTGGAACGTCTCCACCATTTCATCCCGCTGTGCCTTGGAAACACCGCCATGCAAGAAGTAAGGTTCTTCCTCATAACGCCGATTCAGTCTGGAAACTAACAAATCACCCATTGCAACGTACTGGGTAAAAATCAGAGCCGATTCTCCATTGTCCCGAATAGCATCCAGCAGTTCCATTAGCCGTTCCATTTTACCAGATGCTTCGGTCTTACCATGATCCTTCCGGCTGCTGTCTGCCAGCACAGGATGATCACAGATCTGCTTCAGTTTGGTCAGAGACGACAATACAATGCCTTTGCGCGCAATGCCGTTACGGCCATCCAGCCCACCCATCAGGTCATCCACTACGCGTTGATACAGAATCGCCTGCTCGGGTGTCAGTGAACAATACGATTTCAGTTCCAGCTTCTCCGGCAAATCTTTGCGAATATCCGGATCACTTTTCAGCCTGCGCAGCATAAACGGCGACACCAGTCGATGCAGCTCTCGCAGCGAGGCCGCATTCTCTTCCGAAGGTGCTAACCCTGTATATCGCTGGCGGAACGAAGATGATGTACCGAGATATCCCGGATTGAGAAATTGGAAAATAGACCACAGCTCACTTAGCCGGTTTTCCACCGGCGTTCCTGTCATGGCAATCCGGTGAGAAGTGGATAAACGCATGACACTCTGTGCCTGCTTTGTCCGATAGTTTTTAATATATTGTGCCTCATCCAGCACAACTGTAGACCAGTGCAGTGAAGCCAGATCCAGGCCATCTCTTCCAGCCAGATGATACGTTGTGAGCACAATATCATGCTTTTGCGCTTCCTGTTGAAAAGCCTCCCCATGCAGCCGCTGCCCGCCATGATGAATATAAAGGGTCAGGTTTGGAGCAAAACGTTTCAACTCACGTTGCCAGTTGCCCAGCAAAGACGTTGGGCAGACAATAAGCGTAGGCCATTGGTTTTCCGGCATATCTGCAGTTGGATCAACAACGGAATGCTGTGCTTCTTGCATTGAAGCCTGCCGCTCCTCCTCTTTACGATCCAGCAGACAGGTGATAACCTGAACCGTTTTTCCGAGTCCCATATCATCCGCCAGACACACCCCGAAACCCAGCTCACCCATGGCAGATAACCATTGAAACCCTCGTTCCTGATACGGCCTTAATTCCCCGTGCAGCTCCGATGGCACTGGACGGGGCTCAATGTTGCGAAGCACCTGCCCTTCAAGCAGGAATGCAAGCATGCCTTCGGATTCAGCACCGAAAACAGACATCCCTTTCCAAATGGAATCCTCCCCTTCATCTGCAGCCAGATGCAACCATTCGGAAAGCGGCATGTATTGCTCTTCTTCTTTTTTCATATAACGCAGCACTTGGCGAATCTCTTTGGTATCCACTTCGATCCATTCCCCGCGAAACATAACATAAGGAACGGTGGATTCCGCCAGTTCGGCAAGTTCCTCCGCTGTTATCGGCTTACCATCCAGCATCGGCTCTGCTGTAAAGGAAACCAGTTGCTCCATTCCCAGTGAAGATACAGCACCAGGCTGACGCTCCGGGGCTCCGTTCATCATTTGCAAGCGCAGGCCAGCGCGTCGTTTGCCCGCACGACTCCATCTCGAAGGCATCAACACCGTTACGCCTGCCTTCTGCAGCTTCGGAACGGCATGAGTAAGAAATTCAAAAAAGCTCTGTTGCTCCAGTTGAACCCCTTCAGGACGTGCATGTAGCAAAGCAGTTTCCAGTTCCGGTGCAAGTTCAGACGCCTGACCGATGGCCATCAGTAACTGTTCTGAAACGGATGTGTAATAAACCTTTCCCCGATCCAGATCTCGCTCGGGATGTGCCCAAATGCTTCGTGCAGGCAGCCTGAGGCCTGCTTCCTGGTCACTGTCCACCCAGAAACTGATGCCCCAGGTGGTGTCCTGTTCTCCCAGCGGCGGCTCCAAACGTAACACTAGCTTGAATTGACCCACGGCAGGTGGCATTTCTTCGACACCAAATGCCGGCATCGTTGTACCACTAGCTTTGTCGATTGTCTCCACGAAAGCTGCCATATCCTCTGTTGGCCCTTGTACGGTAACAGGTCGAAACATCGAAATCAGGCTATTCCACCAAAGCTCCGACACTGGTGAAGATCCGCGTCTAAACGCAGTCCGGTAACGGGACAACTCACCATCCATACCTTCCAGTTCACTCGTTACAACAGCATGAATGATGCCGCTCATAAACGAAAACAATACCGTCCCTGCCGCTTCCTCACGCGTCTCTGGCTCCGTGGAGGCATATGCTCCAGGCGCTGATAGTGCAATCGGTGGCATCGACTCGGCAAGGCTTCTGAAACGCTCCTGATCCTCTTCCAGTTGTAGTCGCGGCCGCCATTCTCCTGTCAATGTTTCCTGTCCGGTTCGCCGCCTCGCGCCGGTCTTGGCCGCAAATGCAGCAGCCGGAGCAATCGCCCCGCGAAGCAACAGTTCCTGTGTGAACTGTGCCGCCTTGACCCAGTAACGCATCTCTTCTCCAGCCTGAATTCCAGCTGCATGTAACATCTGATCGTCCCACTGCAGCAATAGTCTGAAAGCGTCCTTCGGTGAAACTGCCAATCCTTCCAGCGTGCGACCAAGCAACTGCCGCCGTTTCACATTTTTGGCTTCCGCCGCATTTCGAAGCGGATTCGGCCAGCGCAGTTCCGCTAGCCGCAGCGCGGCAGGCTGAAACAGACGACCCCCGTCGCCGAATTGCAGCCTTCTCACCACGTGGCTCCATGCATCCACACGCGGTTCCGATGTTTCACCGGAAAAACAAAAAAATACGTCTCCAAGCCATACTCCATACAGCGATTGCATCATTACAGTCTCCCGTCATCCCTTCGCATTGTTACTCTCCATCATATACGAAAATGAACGGATTTAAAAACCTTTACACACAAAAAGTGCTGATTACACTCTTTTCTTGCACAAAAAAATGCCCCTTCTCCAGAAAACGGATGAGGAACATTTTGTTAGATCGTGTGACTGATCCAGATGATGTAAGTCAGTCAGGCTCTCACCTATTTGATCTGATCAAGATCTGACCAGACTGCCAAGCAGTACATCCAGGTTCAAAATACCTGCGCGGTGATCTGCACAAAATCCGATTTTATCGAAAACACCAAGCATGAAGCGACGGTGTTCTTCTGCCGGCTCTTCAAAACGATCATACGTCACAACAGAATCGACCATATCTACAATCAGAGGTACGAATCCGTTCTTATAAGGGACAACGATAATCCGTGTAGATGAGCTATCTTCCTGCTCCGGCATGCCGAGCAACACGCGAAGACTTACGACCGAAACCACCTTACCATACAATGAAGCGAATCCTCTAATCTCGGGACTTCCAAAAGGAACCGTTGTAACCTCTACCATTCTAATAATTTCATGAACCTGATCAATACGAAGTGCAAAAATCTGTTCTCCGACCGAGAAATTAATATATTGCTTTACTTCATCCATAATTGTCCCCATACCCTCTCATTCCGTAAAATCAGATCTTCAACACACTTTTGGCTGTAGAACTTTAGACGATGAGTCGTTACATGTTGTATCGGCAATTTTGACGTAAATGTTTAGGCTTTCAACAGAAGAATCACAGTCCACATCCCTTTACTTGTGCTCTTTCCAAAAAAAGATGCATGCACCCCCTATTTCTGTGGATAACTCATTAAAACGATCTTTATTTTTGCTTTTCGTGGCTAAAAATATAAGGTTATACCTCTTTTGTGGATAAGTTGTGCACATATTGCTCACAGTCTGTGGATATATACCTTTATCCATGTGGATATTTGTTATTTTAATGTGGACATGTTGTGTATTTGTTTGTAAATCTAACGTAAACTTTGTCGTTTTAAGGCCAGTTATTCTTTAATGTGGACACATTGTGGAAAGCCTTTCAATGACAGTATTGGATCTCAAGCTTCCATCCTATCGTTGTTCATATGGCTGTTTTCGGCCCATTCCATGAGAATTACCGCGGTCTGTTCAAACTGGAATACTGGAAAATAGTGACCATAAGGCAGAGTGATTTTTTGGTAACCGTCATGTAATCCAACTGGGTAATGATAATCCCGATCCTTTTCAGCCCAGATAACCAATGGATCTCCAGTATTCTTTGTCTGCTTGAGGTTTCCGTATTGTTCCCAAAAGCTCAACTCCTGCTTGTGACCCAAATGAATCCACCGCAACAGATCGACATGTGCACCTGCAATGCGAGGAGAACGGAAGGAGGCGTATACTCTCTGAGCCAATGTATCAATGCTGTCATCTCCAACCCCAAGGCCACTGCCTGTACCAAACATCCGTGCCCAACTCCGCTGAGACTTGCTTCGGAGCAACGTTCTCACAACACGGCGGGGCAGTCGGAGCATCTGTTTCAAACGTCGACTATTCCCCTCATTCACATTGTCCGCAGCAGGCTGGAGCAAGACCAAACGTATATCTTTACGTCCGCTTCGCTTCAACGCTGCCGCTGCAATGGCAGCACCTACAGAATGACCGATGAGTTTGAGTGGAAGCTTCATTTCGGTTAATGCATCTACAAGGGCATTAACCTGACCTTTGAATGCATCTGGTTCCAGGTGAACAGGTGAGCGACCAAACCCCGCCAGATCAACGATCCAGACCGGATTCCCGGTAAGTTTCCGCAGCTGTAGTCCCAGTGGAAGCAAGTCATCGGCACTTTGTAACAAACCATGCACGATCACCCAAGGCTCTCCCTTACCTTCCCAACCTAACATCGCCAGATTTCCTCTTCGTACTCGAATACAATCGGTCGGAACATGTTCCGTTTCAGGCTTTGGCAGAAGACGGTAGTCCAGATCAGCCGTAATGAATGGAAGCTGCTCCCGAATATCTGGCCAGGTTCTGCCCATTCGTTTCAACAGCCCCTCGGTCTCCTCCACCTGAAATGTCCGGTCCGTAATAAAAGCAAGGGATTGAGCAGGTATACCGCTGATGCGGGTTCCTCCTATGTTCAAGAGCTCTTGAATCCAGGATAGCGGTAGTGCTCCTGCTGGCTTAGGTACATCCAGTTGCTTCGTTAGTATGTGCAACAATTCCTTCATATTCGGGCTAGTTTCCTTACGTGCGAGCAGTGGATAAGTCCCTCCAAGCGGAATAGCATCTTTTGTTAAAAACACAAGTGTCTCTGCGACCACATCATTCTCGACCAGTGGTAGCCAGTAAGACGATCCACCAGGTACCACAGGCATAAAGCCTTTCTGAACCGCACCAATAAGCAGTCCAATGCCACCCGTCTGCTCCGTTTCACCCGTTGGGCGAGGCCCGACGACTGTACTGGGATTTACGACAGAAAGCGGATAGCCGTACCGCTTCGCATGCTCACGAATATAACCATCCGCTTGGAATTTCATCTCTTCATACGCACTCTCTTGGCTGTCCGAATGATTAAATCTGATCTGTTCCTCTCGCTCGCTCCCCTGTCCATAAGGACTCATAAAACCGACTACATGAATAAAATGCCGTAGTCCTCCGCGACGCTGGATATCCTCTGCCAACTTGGCTATTTCTCTCGCCCCGCGCCTGAAGACTTTCTCTGCTATCTCTCGTTCCAGCGTAATGTCCATCGTTCCGCCTGAATGAAGAATGACGTTAGCTTCCCTGATCAGAACGCGGTCTTCTGGTGTTAGTCCCAGACCTTGCACAGATAAATCTCCTACGATAAATGTAATCCGTTCAAAGTTACTCACGCCGTAACTCTCCAATACTGTTCTGGCCCGCTGTTCAGAGCGAACCAGCAGAAGCATATGTACATCTGTTTTCTCCACAAGCTGTTTGACCGTTTCCTTTCCAATAAAACCGGTACTGCCTGTCATGAAAAGAACGGTTTGCCCTAAATTCGTTGTCTGATTCATCGAGATGCCTCCACACTATTTTTTAGTTTGATTTCCGTTTTAGTTCTGTTTTAGTTCTGTTTTAGTTCTGTTTTAGTTAGTTCCATTTAATTTATCTTTTTCCGTTCAGTATCACACTCTTAATTAGAACCAAACAGTACTAATTATTCTTAAAAAAAGAGCTTCGCTTAACGAAGCATCTGACAAAATGTTTGTGCTGACTGTTTAATAATCCCCAGATCACGAGAAGTTCCGGCTAGGATCAGCGAACCTTCGAGTGCCGCAACAAATAATGCAGCAGCTGCTCTTGGCTCAATCCCTTTGCGGAATTCTCCAAGTTCCACCCCTTGCTGGAGCAGCTTTTCCACCATAGGTACCAGCTCCCGGAAAAAGATCGAAATGCTTTCTTTCGCAAGGGAAGCACTTTCCGGTGCGTGCATATAAAGAGTGACAAACGGACACGTGCCTTTAAAATTTCTACTTTCTATACCTGCCGAGAGTAGGTCTAGGAAAGAGTTCATCCGTTCTTCCACTCCCCGCTCACGCTGACTTAGAAGCAGATACAGCTCGGATTCATATTGTGCAATCCAAAACTGCACAACCGCCTGAAGCAGTTCCTCCTTGTTTTTAAAATGATAATAGATATTGGATTTGGATACGCCGCTAACACGTACCACCTCATCCATGCTGACATAAGCATAACCTTGCTGGAGGAATAACTGAGCAGCAACTTGCACCGCTTTGGTGCGGTTAACTGGACTAGA
The DNA here is from genome assembly GCF_052114825.1 of Paenibacillus sp. 2TAF8. Taxonomy (NCBI): domain Bacteria; kingdom Bacillati; phylum Bacillota; class Bacilli; order Caryophanales; family Paenibacillaceae; genus Paenibacillus; species Paenibacillus sp. 2TAF8. Next base: position 246,658 of record NZ_JBFRFN010000007.1, on the reverse strand, counting down.
ACTTCTGGGACTGAAGCTTCTAGGTTTGGATGGTTTAGAAGATTCAGGAGTCCCTTGATGTGATGTATGGTTATCGTTATTCATAATTAGAACTATATAGTACTACTTTAACAAAAGCAAGTATTTCTGTTGATAAAAGCAGCTCAGGAGATCATTTTCTGAAAAGTTGTCCACATTTAGATCATATACACACAGGATATCCACATATAGTATTAACCCGCTGTAAAGTTGTACTTTAACTTGTATAAAGGAGCGCACTTATCCACATTTTCAAGAAGAACACCGTACAATAACAGGGAATGCGAAGAAGCCAGCTGCAAAAGATGCAACTGACTTCAAGTGTACGTACTTTACTTATTTTTTAAGACTATCCCAGTTTTGCTGTAATGCATCAAGCAATGCTTTTTTGTCCGATTTGCCTGCTACATATGCCTGAATAGTGCTGCCAAATTCTTGTGGAACGCCTTCAGGGAAACGGTTGAAGTTCCAGCTTAACGTTTTATTTTCCTGACTATATTTTATGATATCTGTTGCGAGGTCACCGAGTTCCTCCTCGGATGCCTGAATAGAACTGAAAGCCGGAATGAACTTAAATTCTTTAGTTAAATAGTTTTTGCCAATGTCGGATGTAACGAGCCATTCCAGGAACTCTTTTGCCTCCGACTTCACTTGGGAGTTTTTATTCACAACCCAGTAGTTAGGCACGCCTACAAACAGCTTATCATTTGGTTCATTCGTAATTGGCATAGGTAGAATGCCCAGATTCAGATCCGGATTAATGCCGTCAATCTGTACCTGTGTCCAGTTTCCTTGCTGCATCATCGCCGCTTCACCACTAGCAAACAGAGTTACCTGTGTGTTGTAGTCTGTAGTCAACGGATTTTTGTTGCTGTATTTGAGCGTCAGATCAAGCAAGTTGATCCATTCCTCGAAGACTGGGTTACCCGGAATTTTCTCCGTACCCTCGTTCAGCCCTTGAATGAATTTAACCGGATCGGCCTGGTTCGCAAATGCTACATTGACATTATGATTCCCGAGCACCCACCACTCCTGATAACCGTTCGAGAACGGTGTAATGCCTGCGTCCTGAAGTTTCTTGGCTGCTTGGTCCAGTTGATCCAGTGTTGTTGGGATTTCAGTAATGCCTGCTTTGGTAAACAAATCTTTGTTATAGATAAAACCGTATCCTTCCAGCGCGAGTGGCTGTCCATAGAGCTTGCCATCCTTAGTCATCGGCTCTTTGGCCACTTCCAGTACATCCTTAGCCCACGGTTCACCAGATAGGTCTTCGAGATATTCGAGCCAGGTGTCCAATTCACGGTATCCACCGACATTAAAAATGTCCGGTTGTTCACCTGCGGCAAACTTCGCTTTTAATGCAGCCCCGTAATCACTGCCACCGCCAACCGTCTGAATGTCCAGCTTGACACCTGGATGGGAAGACTCATACTCCGCTTTAAGACGATTAAGCGCCTCAGCAATTTCAACTTTGTATTGGAAAATTTTAATGGTTTTGGAGCCACCCGCTGCGTCACCACCACCCGTTTGAGCATCTGTATTCACGGGACTACCGCTTTTATCCCCGTTTCCACAACCTGCAAGCATGACTGAAAAAGCAATGAGCATCAGCAATGTTAACTTTGTCATTCTTTTCATAGATACACTCTCCCTGTAAGTAGTTTCACTTTTACTGCCTGCACCTCTTGCGTACCCTTTTCCTTTTACTCTGGCTTTTAATTCATTTGTTTTAAAATGACCCTGTCCTGTCTTGCCCCTGCCTTTTCTTCTTTTGCTTACTATATAGATGAACTAACACAATTCCCACAATAGGTATATGCGTAGTTGATCACGGATTAACGGTCAAGCCAACTCATGTCGCTATGCCTTTGATACCGGTGGGGCCAGTTCTTGTGCTTGGCCTTTTACAGAAATCCATTCTTTGTATCCCTTGTTTTAATCTCGTCTTTACTCTGTCTTTTCACGTTCTGCTGCTCTGGCCCATCTGCCCAAGCCCTGCGGGCAGATGGGCCTTTTGCCCACCTCTGTGCGAGGCAGGAGCGGGGGCATCATGATGCGCTGGAGGAGCGGAGCGTTCGCCTTTGAACCTCGGGGGCTTCCTTAGCCATCATACATTCAGGCCCCCGAGGAGCAACAGCGACCGAAAGCGCACATGATGCCGGAGCGGCCAGCCTTCGCACTTCCCTCACAGATGCCGGAGCGGTCCAGCCCTCGCACTACCCCTTAACGGACCCGGCAGTGATACCCTGAATGATATACTTCTGCATCAGCAGGAAAAATATTATAATCGGCATGATACCAAGCACCAATGCGGGTAGAGCCAGATCCCACTGCTTGGTATATTGTCCAAACAGTGCGAAAGTCGCAATTGGAATGGTGCGCAGATTGGAACTTTGCAGGATCAAGGATGGCAACAGATAGTCATTCCAGATCCAGAGCGTATTCAGAATGATGACGGTTACATACATCGGTTTCATCAGTGGGAAAACAATCCGAAAGAATACCCCATAGGCCGAACTGCCGTCCACACGGGCCGCTTCCTCGATCTCTAGTGGCACCGATTTAACGAATCCATGAAACAGGAAGATGGACATCGGTGCCCCAAACCCGAGATAACAGATAATGAGTCCGCCGAGACTGTCGATCAGCCCCAAATTGCTGGTTACCGTAACAAGCGGGATCATGATAGACTGGAACGGAATCACCATTGCCGCAATAAACAGACCGAATAATATCCGGTTGAACCGTGTATTGCTGCGAACCATTCGGTACGCGGCCATGGAACTGATCAGCACGAGCAACAGATTGCTGACGATCGTTACGATCAGCGAGTTCATGAGCGCCGATGGAAAACTAATTTTCTCCCAAGCGTTCGCGTAGTTGCCCCATTGGAACACTTCCGGCCAGGCAGCCGAATTAGTAAGCAGGTCACCGAAGGTTTTAACTGAATTGACAAACAGGAAGTAAAACGGAATCAGGAACAACAATCCGATCAACACCATAACAATCTCGGTAATTACGGTACCGAAGCGATAATTTTTCGTTGTTTCCATCAGGCTTCAACCTCCTTACTCTTCGTCAAACGAACCTGAACCATGGTGATGATGGCAACGATCACGAAGAATATAAATGCTTTGGCAGTTCCGATCCCGTACCGGTTGTTCACGAAGGCCTCATTGTAGATATTAAGTGCAACCGACTCCGTTGAGCCAAATGGACCGCCCTTTGTAAGCGACAGGTTGAGATCAAACATTTTGAAAGACCAAGAGATTGCCAGGAACAGACAAATGGTTACACCAGGCATAATGAGTGGTAAAATAATGCTCCGTAGCACCTGACCGCGACTCGCTCCATCAATCTCGGCAGCTTCCAGCAGATCGGGTGATACATTCGTTAAGGATGAGATATAGATGACCATCAAATAACCGGCTGTCTGCCATACAAAAACAATGACAATTCCCCAGAAGGCCGTCGGCTCATCTCCCAGCCACGGGAGGTTGAAGAAGGACCATCCCGTCACGTCACCGACTGCTGAAAACCCTTTCACAAATATGAATTGCCAGATAAACCCGAGTAGCAATCCACCGATTACGTTAGGCATAAAAAAGATCGTACGCAGAATATTTCTCGTCTTGAGCGGTTTGGTCAGGAAGTAGGCCAAGAAAAAACCGATGACATTGGTGAGGATCACCCCTACAACGGTGAAGCGTACTGTGAACCAGAATGCATTCTGGAACTTGGGATCGTTTGCAAAAATATGCGCGAAGTTATTCAGTCCAACCCAGTTAATGCTGGCAGATACTCCGTTCCAATCCGTAAAGGAATACATCATGCCAAGCAGGAAAGGGACCACGATGATGAGAATAAAAAATACAACGGAGGGACCCACGAACACAAGCTGCTGTAACAGCTGTGAAGATTTGCGATGCTTCATATCGTTCTCCCCTTCTATAGATGGATGATATTGGTCTCTTTTTCTATTAAACTCCAAAATCGTGAAGGGAAACACCGACACTCGTGAACAGTTGGGTGTAAAATATTGTCCTCTCTTGACGAGCCACCAGAAGGGGTGTACTGATGTCCAAATATTATAGTATCCGCACCAAGCTGATTGCCTTTATGCTGATCGCAACGACCATTCCGCTCCTGGCATCCATTAGCATGACCTTTATTCAGACCAGAACAGCCCTGCGGGAACAGGCTCTGGAAGAAAATAAACGTCTTATTTATCAAGCTTCAACCAATCTCAACAATTATGTTGATAACGTGGCACGAGCCTCACTCGCCGTATACAATGATCCGAATTTCCTGCGGAATCTGGCTAAATTACCGGGCGATTATCGGGCTGTTGCCGAGGTATATACGACATTACAAACGATCAGAGCGGCTATACCGGATGTGTTTCAGCTCTATTTGCACTCTTTTGTATCCAACCAATCCACCTTGATTACGAACCCTTTCCCAAAACGGGAGGAACGCAAGCAAGCTTATTCTGATTCATTGCATGGTAAAACGGGGGACCCAGGATCAGATATCTGGGTAGAATCTGCACATATGAGTCATACCTATGGTTTCAAGGCGGCTTCTCCTGACGATTCACCAAGATCCGTGATTACCCTGCATCGGATCATTCGGGATATCCCCTCTCCTGAACAACTGGGCGTTCTAGCCATCGATCTCAACATGAACAGCATTGCTGCGATCTGTAGCAGATTGTATGATCCTACTAAAGAGCAGATCTATGTGGTCGATGGGCAGAACCGGATTGTTTATCAAGGACGTACCGAGATACAAGCGGCTAATGAGGCTGATCATCTGCAGCAAGTGGCAGGAAACACATTGCAAGATGGACGAACCCTTGCGGGTTCGGCACGTAACGCGGCTGGACATTTTGAACAGGACCACTCCATGTATGTGTATCAGCAGCTCGGCAGCAGCTATGCAGATTGGACCATCGTTAAACAAATTCCGAATGAAACGTTATACGCGAGAGCCACTGCACTCACCTGGAATAACGCAATCATTGCGATTGCCGCCTTAATGCTTGTTATTGTGGCAACCTTATTCATCTCCATACGAATTACTGGTCCGCTTAAGCAGCTCATGCGATATATGAACCAAATTCAGGCAGGTCGCCTGCATGTGGATATCCGTCTGTCTAGCCGGGATGAATTCGGGGTGCTTGCGAGGCACTTCCGGGATATGATGGACACCGTGAATAACTTAATCCTTCGAGAATATCAACTGGAGATTGCCAACAAGACAAATCAACTCAAAGCATTACAAGCCCAGATTCACCCGCATTTCCTATATAACACCCTGCAATCCATCGGTACGCTGGCATTACAACAGCAAGGAAAGCGGGCGTATACTTTACTTTCTTCCCTGTCCAAAATGCTGAGGTACAGCATGCGAGATCAGACCTGTGTAACCCTCCGTGAAGAAGCGGAGCATGCCCGGTTATATCTGGAACTGCAGCAGGAGCGATTTGGTGATCGCCTAGAGGTACATTTGAATTTTGCAGAAGATACACTCTCTATCCAGATGCCTCGCATGACATTGCAGCCTCTGATTGAGAATTATTTCAAACACGGAGCCGATGTACAGCCAGAAAAAGGATATATCTCTGTTACCAGTCGCCGGTTGGACGAACACTGGATTGCGATTGAATTAATTAATAACGGACCTGTCATCCCTGAAGATAAGCTGGTCGAGATTAGGGAGTGGCTCCAGCCCCAAACCATAAATTCAGGGATGATATCTCAGGAGTCAGCCCTGTCCGAATCCATCGGCCTTCGCAATGTGGCAAGCAGACTTGCACTTAACTCTCATCCCGGCAAACCTGCCAGGATCGAAATAGACAATATAGAAGCAGGCGGTGTGAAGCTTCAAGTCAAACTATACGCGGGAGAGTGAACAACATGAAAGCACTGCTTGTTGATGATGAACAGCACGTCCGCCACGCCATTCAGCTTCTTGGTCTTTGGGATGATCTGGGGATCGATGTCCTGCTGGAAGCAGCGGACGGAAACGAAGCAATCGAAGCAATTACAGTGCATCATCCCGAGATTATACTGAGTGATATGCGCATGCCTGGCAAGGACGGAATGGCCCTGCTTGAGTGGATCTCGACTCATGCTCCTCACAGTAAAGTCATTGTCATTAGTGGGTATGACGACTTTGAATTGGTAAGGCACGCCATTCGGCATGGTGGCATGGACTACTTGCTAAAACCCGTCGAGGCAGACGAATTAAATGCCTCCCTGGTCAAGGCAGTGAAGGCCTGGGAAGATGAGCACACCTTACGCACAGAGTCTACCAAACAGTCCATCGTAGTGAATCTCATGCGCCCGCATTATCAGGATCGCCTGCTCACCGAGCTGGCCATTGGCAGAGGCAACACTTCCGCACATATTCAGCGACTACAAGAAGAATTGGATCTACCCTGCCTCATTCCAATGTGCTGTGTTGCTGTCACCAGTCTGTCCCATCTGGATGCAGATTGTTTGGCTAAATACCGTAGTCAGCCGGATCTGCTTGTATTCTCGGTGCTTAACATCTGCGCGGAGATGTTAAGCACACCAGCCGAAGGTGTCACCTTCCGTCAGCTTAACCAGCCCGATGAAATTGTACTGCTTCACTGGGGGTCACAGTCCTCACTGGTACGCATTCTGGAAAGCATTAACGATGGGTTGGAGCAGACGATTCAGCGCAGACTTCATTTCGGGATATCTACCTGTGAAAGCTATCCTGCTGGTATTTCGGCAGCCTATCTGGATGCCAGCTCCAAATTGTGGAGACGCAACACGATTTATACGCAGCAGCATATCCACTCCACTCTTGAATCTTCAGTCCGGAGTAAGGTTAAGCGGCTGACTGCTTTTGAAGAGCCTATGCGTATAGCAGCCATGAGTTGCCGTGCTTCGAGTGTATCCGACACCGTCATCGAGTGGCTTGAACCAATCACCAAGCTGGAGGTGATCAATGCAGAGCAGTTGCAACAATGGATGCAAGAACTGGAATGGATGCTAAGCCGCTGGTTAGACGATGCCGAAGGCCCCCTTTCCCCGGAGGAGGACAATATCGAGGATCAGTTTCCTCCTTTTGCAGAGTTGCCCTTTGACCACCAGGGTCTACTTTCGTTCCCGATCCTTCGTTCCCTGCTGGAGCAACGCTTGCTTGCAGCCGGAAAGGCACTCACAGCACAGCATCACGCCGATCCTGATCCAATGCGTGAAATCGCTCGCTACATGGGAGCCCATTATCAAGAGGACTTGTCATTACAACAGATGGCGGCACGCTTTTATCTGAGCAGGGAGTACATCTCGCGTAAATTCAAACAGCAGTTCGGGCTGAACTGGTCAGAATATCTAGGCAAGCTGCGGATTAACAATGCCAAGCTCCTGCTACAGAATCCATCCCTGCGTATTGCCAAAGTCTCGGAAATGGTCGGTTTCCAGGATGAGAAGTATTTCAGCAAAGTATTTAAAAAGATAGAAGGCTTAACTCCTGCCGAATATCGTAAAACCAAGTTGTAATCAGGTTCATAACAAACCTGTTTCGATTCCAGAAAAAGAGGACTTCTCGACATGATCTGTCGGAAGTCCTCTTTATGCCTTACGTTTACATCAACGCAAGTTTATCATCAGGATGGCTTACTCGCTCTCTTTTTTCTAAAGTAATATATCATTCGAAAGACTGCTCCTATTATAAAAATGGTCATAAGCACATAAGGGAAGTTATCCCCTGTTTTTTGAGCTATGATGGGAAAATAGATAATACTGAACAGCAATATGGCAATATCCAGATAGAACATCACTTTCCAATATCTATTGATCGTTATCCCTCCTTCGATTTACCAAATATGGTTCTATTAAAATTATTATATCATATCAATCCATATTGGACGGGAGCGATGGTTACCGATCTCTCATGATCACACCAGACACAAGCCGGATATAGATCAATTCTCCTGCAAGCTCCACTATCGTCTGTGTGACGATAACTGCCGCAACAATGGTTGCCCACTCTGGCGAGAGGGATAACGCCAAAGGTAGAACAACCAGTGAATTACGGGTTGCTGCACTAAAAATCAATGCCCGGCCAGCACCTGTATCCAGTTGGAAAAGCTTTGCAATAAACCTGGATATGAAGGGCATAATGATGAGGTATACAGCATAGATCGGAATGACATTCACAATACTGTTCAGATCATTGTAGACCTTACCAATCTGGGAAGCTACAACGACAACCAGAGCGAGTGCCATCATCGGAACCGGGAGCCATGCCGTCGCATGAAGCAACCTCTGCGCACCTACACCTTTTTTGCACAATACTTGTGTCATCACTGCGAGCAACAGCGGAACAACAATCAGCAGCAAAAAAGCTTCTACAAACGGCCCTGCCTTCATTATCGCGGCTGCATCACTGCCCATGAATAACCAGAGATACCCTGGAAGCAAAATCATTTGAACTACAAACAGCAGCGGAGTTGCTGCCAGCATCAACTTCTCATCCCCCTTTCCCAGCTGTGTAAACACAATGACGTAATCAATACAAGGAGTTAACAAAACTAGATAAACTCCCATCAACACCCATCCACCTGCAATTAGAGCCATCACATAGAACCAAGTCTGCTGTCTCTCCATTATTTCTCTTGTTAACATATCTCTCCCCCTATGTGCCAAACAAACCGATATGGACATATTTCTGTCTACTGCAGCGTACATTGGGACAGAATACAATTCCATTCGGTGTAGCCGGATTATACGTGCAATTACGGAAGGGCAATGTCTGTCTATTTTGCGTATGGATTATTAGATCGAGTCGTTAGTGGGTATATTCATTGTAGACTGACCCGCGGTTCATTACATTGATTACAAAACAAGGAGGAAACACCATGTCCCGTAATAATCCATATAAGTGGTTAAACGCCATCGGTTTTATTGCTGTGATTATTGTAAACTATCTCTCCAATGCGCTGCCGATTGGCGGCAAGACCAACAAGGAAGTTTCGGATATGTACCCGGTATTACTGACACCTTCGGGTTATGCCTTTGCGATATGGGGTCTGATCTACCTGCTACTCGCCGGATTTATCATCTATCAATTCACCCCTGCGTCCTGGAAAAATAATTCGATCACCCGTCTTGGGTATTGGTTTCTTGCCAGTTGTGTCTTTAACGTAGCGTGGATTTTCGCTTTTCAAAATCTGCAGACCGGACTTGCCCTGCTGATTATCGTATTGCTTCTGCTTAGCCTAATTATGCTGTACGTCAAAACACGTGCGATCACCATGCCAACAACGGCTGAAATCTGGCTGGTCAAATTGCCATTTAGCATCTATCTGGGCTGGGTCAGCGTTGCAACCATCGTTAACACAGCCGTTTATCTATACAAAATCGGATGGGACGGATTCGGCATCAGTGAAACGGCCTGGACCATCATTATGCTGATCGTAGGTATGGTTCTGGCGGTGCTCGTCAGCTTCCGTTACCGCGATAGTGTGTATCCGCTCGTATTCACTTGGGCTTATATCGCTATTGCACTCAAACAAAAGGATGTTACTTCTGTCTATTATACGGGAATCATCATTGCCATCGTTCTGGCGATTTACGCCGTATGGCTGTTCCTTGCACGCAATCAAGACCGTGATTGAATACCCTTGTTCAACTGAAATAGTAAAATATAAACCTTAAGCAAAAAAGCCGATTTCGGTCAAACGACCTTAATCGGCTTTCTGCTGTAATTGTATACAACACAGGATTCAATCGCTCATCCTGTGGCGAGGCTGAAATAACATCCTATTTCAGCGCAATCACTTCAATCTCCACCAGTGCATCCTTTGGCAAACGCGCTACTTCCACAGCACTGCGTGCTGGATAAGGCTGCGTAAAGAAGCTACTATATACTTCGTTTACAGGAACGAAGTCATTCATATCCTTCAGGAACACCGTTGTTTTCACCACTTTATCCATGCTTGTGCCTGCTGCTTCCAGAATCGCTTTGACATTGCTCAAAGACAGACGAGTCTGTTCCTGTACATCCGCACCAAATTCACCGGTTTGCGGATTAAGGCCAAGCTGACCAGACGTGTAGATGAAATCACCTGCATCTACTGCCTGACTGTATGGACCAATCGCGCCTGGCGCTTGTTCGGTCGAGATTGCTTTTTTCATTCGACAGGTACTCCTTTGTATTCGCTACCCCGCCGCCAGATGGAGACAAGGATGCTTTTATTTTTAGAACCTATTATACCATGCACCTGTTCTGACAAGAAACGCTTATCCTCTATACATCCCGCAAGTTTAAGCATCCTGCACTCCAAGCGCATGAATCACTTCATTGGAATAAATATGATTGCCCTTTGTCTGAACCATGGCGACATTTATCATCGCTTGAGCAATCGTTGACGCATGAATAGCACGGTATTTGTCTAATCGGCCTTTCATCCAGCGATCCAGAAAAGTCATGACATGCGCAGCAAATTGTTCTCCCGCACGTTTCTCGCCGCGATCACCCAGAATGAGTGATGGACGGAAAATATGCAAGGCACGGAACCCGATGCTCGAAAGAGCATCCTCCATCTCACCCTTGGTCCGGCTATAAAACACACGCGAATCCGCTTTTGCTCCCATTGAGGAAATCACCAGCATCTGCTCCACACCATGCTGCTTTGCCAGCGTCGCTGCACGAACCGGATAGTGGTAATCTACTTCGCGGAATTTCTCCTGACTGCCTGCTTTCTTGATCGTCGTACCCAGACAGCAGTAAAGGTCATCGATTCCTTCAAACAAATGCCCTTGACCCTCAAGCTGTTCCCAGTCTACAACGTATTGCTTCAGCCGGTGATGTTCCAGATCAAGCCTGCGTCTGACCAGAATGCGAACTTCGCTGTAAGCCGAACGCTCTAGCAGCCTGCGAACGAGAAGTCCGCCCACTAGTCCAGTCGCCCCGATCACCATCGCTATGCGTTCAGGATAATTCACCCATCCATCCCCCCAATCTGTTCTATATATATATGATTATTTATAATCGACTTTCTGTCTATTTTAAAAGGACTCGTCGCCCCAAGGTAAACGTAAGCAGCAGCATTACTGCACCAACCCCAACCTGGAATCCGTAGATGGAAACCCAGTTCATCGCTTCCGAGAGACTTTCCATCTTCTCGTATAACCAGCCGCCAATCAGCGGACCAATAAACGACGTTACACCGGTCAGAGCCGAATACACCGCTATGAACATCGGCCTTTCACTTTTCGGTGTATCACCAATCGTAAAATTGAACGCAAGTTGGTTAAATCCGCCAACGCCGATCCCGAGAAAAATGTGGGACAGGAACAATGCAACTAATACCGGAGCAAAGGCCATCAACCCCCACGACAGGCAGGACAAGGCGATGACAGGAAGCGTCCAGAACAACAGCGTTTTGTTGCTGTATCTGGCATTCAGGTTGCCCCAAATATAGAACCCTCCCATCATCACCAGCGTTTGCACAACCGTGATCAGAGAGACCATCTGGTAGCTGACGTTCAGCAAATCGAGCATCACGTAGGAATAGAGCGGAACAATCAATGTCTGAATCAATAACCATGCCGCCAGAAAAAGGGTTGCCTTCAGGAAAACCCGATCCTGAAACGGTTTGATAAACATCCGTGAGAATGCCTTTTCGGTGGAACGCTCAAAGGGCAGATCCGGATAAAAGAAATAGATCACGGTATTGGCAATGGCACAGATCCATACGGGAATGAACAAAATCAGAAATCCGGTTTCTCCCGGATAACGATCCAGCAAAATACCGCCGCCAAATAAACAAACGCTTCCAAGTGCATTCAAAATTGTATTTCGTATCCCGAAATAACGTCCTCTTACCTTGGCAGGTACGATGTCCCCGATCAGGGATGTCCAGATCATACCGCCGATGGTGTTACATATGAAAGCGATTGTATACAAGCCAATATAAACACTGACCCACCACTCTTTGGGGAAAATGAACGGGATCAATCCTGTTGCGCTCCATAAGATCCGGTGAGCTCCGACGAACAACAAAAGCGCACGCTTACGGCTGCGAATGCGTTGCATCCAGTATGCTGCGCCGATCTGCGCGATGTTTACAAACGTGGTAATCGCGAGCACAAAGCCGATATGCCTCGACCCGGCCCCAAGGTAAAGCAAAAACCCGGTTAGAAATGGGCCACCCAGCAACGTTTGCAAAATAATCGCTGGTACACCCTCCCATGTTGCAATTGATAAATTCGTGCGTTGTGTCGAACCCTTGCGCCGTGGCTTGCTTATGAACGAAGAGGGGTTCATCTTAACCATCTTCTGTATGGGGATACACTCCTTAGACCGGGTAAAGCTTTGCCGGCCGATGCTAGTTGTCACCCCAAATTCTACTCACGGCACAGAGGTTGTCAACTCATTTTTTCACGTTGAGCGGAAGCCACAGATGGAAGGTGCTCCCCTCGCCCACAGCACTCTCGAGTTTAATCGATCCTCCCAGCAATCTTGCCAGATCTCTGCTGATCGAAAGACCAAGTCCAGTTCCTCCAAATTTTCGGCTGATTGAACCGTCTGCCTGCTGAAAAGCTTCAAATATAGAATGATGCTTATCCTTCGGAATGCCGATCCCCGTATCATGTACAGAAAAAACGATCCAATGGCTCACATTGCCTGCCTGTTTGGTCTGTTTGGCGCTAACATTCAGGATAACCTTCCCTTTTGAGGTGAATTTGATGGCATTGGACATTAGATTCCGCAAAATCTGCTGCACACGCTGCGGATCAGACCAGAGTGTATCTGGCAGTCCTTTTTGTTTCTCCAGCACCAGCTCAATTCCTTTTTTGTCAGCAATGAGCCCAAAATGATTCACGGCATCTTCGATCAACTGACTCAGACTGATGTCTTCAAGCACAATATCCAGCCGTCCAGCTTCAACTTTGGACAGATCAAGAATGTCGTTGATTAGCCTGAGGAGTTCTTGTCCGGATTGATCAATCATGCCTGCAAAACGTACGATCTCATCCTGATCCATCGTATCGGCATTCTCGCCAATCATCTGGGCAAAGTTAATTACACTGTTGAGCGGTGTACGCAACTCATGAGACATATTCGCCAAGAACTCGGACTTGTACTGTGAGGCAATCGTCAATTGTTTGGCTCGTTCCTCCAGTACAATCTGAGCTTTCTGCAACTCTTCCTTCTGCACGGATAAGAGTCGATTCGTGCTCTGGATTAAGAGAATCCGATTTTGTTCATTCTGAAAATCCCGTAAGATGAATGCAAATATAAGACTAAGTACGATTCCGGTAGGGAGCGTATAAGGCATAATGTGAGAGAAGAAATATGCGGTAGGAATGACACCTACTAAGGCGATGTTCACACTGTTGACAACATTAACAATCACTGTAACGATGATGCCTTTGACGATCAGCCTGTAGTTGCTGCGCCGCATCCAAATATTGAGGCCTGCACAGAGCAATCCAAGAATAGACATATTAATAACCGCGGCGACGGTTGCGTCGGTAATACCGAACGTCAGTCTGGACAGGCCGATTCCCACACCTATAATGATGACACTATAGGGTTGCCTGTACGACAGAACCGCAACAATTAGAGGTACATAACGAAGATCAAACACAACTTCATCATTCAACTGAAATCCAAACACCGTACTGATCCAGCCTGCCAAAATAAGCACTAGCACAGAACAGACCTGTTTCACTCGGGAAGAGGTGCGTATAACGATATATTTATAGAAAACACTTGCAAGATAAGCAATCGTAATAAGCATCCCCATATTAAGTACGAACATTTTCGAAAATTGCATGAACTCACTCCTGTTGTTCGACATGGTAACCCAAGTGCTTATTTTGTTCGTATTTTTACATCATATCATGCTAGGCCCAGCTAGGCATAAGAACATCCTCAAAAATAAGCAAAAAAACACACAAAATGAAGATTCAATTTGTGTGTAAGACATAGTACAATATATTGTTGTTTCTTTTTTTATATTTATCGCTATGATCATGTTGGCTTGAAACATGATGAAAGGAGAACTTATAACTGTGCAATGGTTCAAAGACAAATCCTACTGGCTGTCACTCAGTCTGATGTTATCCCTGGCTGTCATGGGACTTTTTTATGATATTCTGAACAGTCCGACGCGGGGATATGTTATCCTTAACTCCCCAATTGACCGGATGCTTCCTTTTCTACCTGTGATGTCAATTCCCTATCTGGGATGGTACCCTTTTGTATTCGGCGTGCTGACCTATCTATGTGCCAAGGATCGACTTATGTATTATCGGGTCTTGTTATCTATGAACATCTGTGTCTGGATCTGTTACCTGATCTACTTCAATTTCCAAACCATGGTTCCGCGGCCGGAATTAACTGGATCTGGTCTGGGCTCAGCGGTCATCGGATGGCTCTACAGCCAGGATCGTCCATATAACTGTTTTCCCAGTATTCACGCTCTGCACTCTTATCTGGTGATGCGTGCCGTTCTAGCGGTTTCAACCATCCGTAAATCTGTGAAGGTAGCGGTAGCATTCGGCGCAACCCTGATTATTATATCTACACTGCTGATCAAACAACATGTCATTTATGACGCACTGAGCGCAATCATACTTGGTGAATGTATCTTCACGATCATTACCGGGTTAGCCCTTTATCGACGTCGCAGAAAAGAGTCCAAATGGACTGAGGGGATCAGCTAACCCCCTCTTCAGGCTTTTTACCCAACTGCTTCTGCCGTCGCCATTCGTCAATGAACAAACCTGCATAATAGGGGTCCCACTGGGTCCCCTTTCCTTCTTCCAGAATCATAAGCGCTTTCTCATCGCTCATGCCATTCCGGTAAGGCCTGTCTGACGTCATGGCATCAAAGGCATCCGCTACCGCAATAATACGTCCAAACAGCGGGATCTCATCGCCTGCCATGCCATCAGGATAACCTTTGCCGTCATACCTCTCATGGTGGGATCGAACCCCAGGTAGGAAGTCTGCCATGGCATCCACGGGTTCAATCTGAAGTAGAATACTCTCTCCTAATACAGGATGCGTGCGTATGATTGCAAATTCTTCATCACTGAGCTTACCGTCTTTGAGTAACACCTCGTCAGGTATACCAATTTTCCCGATATCATGGAGCAGCGCAGATTTGTATAATAAATCAGCCTGTTCATCATTCATGCCACTGAGCCTGCCAATCAGAATAGAATACTCCGCAACACGCATAGAATGTCCCGCTGTATATTTATCCCGGGCATCCAGTGCAGCCGCAAGCAGAGAGAAGTAACTTTGCAGCAGTTGCCGATTGCGCTCCTGTCTCATTTCCAGCCGACTAATCATCATATTGAACCCCGAGATTAATTGCGAAAATTCATCTGAATACAAATCCGGCGTCCTTCTGCCGAACTCGCCGCCCTGAATCCGGTTCATCTCTTGCGTCAGTTCTGCCACCGGAT
The DNA here is from genome assembly GCF_052114825.1 of Paenibacillus sp. 2TAF8. NCBI lineage: Bacteria > Bacillati > Bacillota > Bacilli > Caryophanales > Paenibacillaceae > Paenibacillus > Paenibacillus sp. 2TAF8. Next base: position 231,170 of record NZ_JBFRFN010000007.1, on the reverse strand, counting down.
CACGAACATCCCGAATTAACAGCCAACTGCCCACCATGGAGAATCCTGCACCCAAAATAACGATAATTACACCCCAGAGTGTATATTCTTTCGCAAAATGTGGGTCTATATACTGGAGCCTGATATAGGTAGCCAGAAAAAATAAACTTAACGGAAATAAACCGATAAGTGCAGTACTGGTCTGAAACTTCCGCTGTATTGAGATCAGGATGCGTCCACCAAGCGAAGGCTCCATACCGTACAACATCTTGCCTCTACGGCGGACTTCGAGTAGCAGTGGCCTCACCGCCCTCACCGTAAGATAATATTCAACCAGGGCATGCATGATCGCAATTAAGAATGCACACACCGCCGCAACGATGACATATCCATACGGGATTTCAAGCCAGCCTGTGGAGATCATCCACAATGTAAGTCCGGCCGCAGGTAGGGAGAAACCCAGCATATGTGGTCCAATAATGCGATATATGGTCTGTCCCGGAAAGCGGTGAATCCGTTCATACATCCGATTAAGTTCAGCTATTTCATGATGCTCGGCAGCGAAGAATTGCCCTATTGGACCCAATTGAGCCCACAGTGTAATCAACTCCGCAACCAGCATAAACAGAATCGATATGAGTACAATGAAAATCAATCGAACATATTGAATATTGGGAACCTGCAAGGTTGATATCATGACCACGGAACCCACAACAAATACAGCCGATAATGAACCAATTAGATAATTGCGTAGCAGACGGAAGATAAATGTACGATATACTTCCAATCCAATCCCTCGCTCTCTATGTCTAACCCGTTCTGCCCTGATAAAAAGGGGAGAATAAGGATGTTTTCTCCTATATATTTATCGGTTATTCCCACTAAAAAAATTAATAAGATCATGCGAATAATGCTGCAATGTCCTGCTTGGCTCTCTTCGGGGATTGCAGCACAAAAACAGCCGCTCTCCAGGGAGCGGCTGTTTTATGTTGCTTTTGTTTTCGTTACTTATATTCCTTGAAGCTCCTTTGATGATTTGGCGTTTAGCTCGTTTTCATCTTAGCCGCCAAAATCATCGTGCCGCGTGGCTGATCCCCCAAGGCATCCGGTTCAAGCGTGATTGCTACGGTGTCATAATCGTTTGCGGAATCCAGCGTGTAATAAACTGCTCCCGTACCGTCGTGACTTAGGAATGTCCCCGCATTCTTAGGAGTATCCCCCTTGATCAGCCATACTTGGAATGCCTGATTGCCTTCCAGAACAGGCAGTTTCTCTGCCTGTACCACGAGGTGTGTGCCTTTGCTATCGATCACAATGGTCGCTAGACCTTGTGCAACAATATCTTGCGTTGCCGGGCTCAGCTTGACGGCCTCGCCTGTTTGCATGCCCTGCGCCGGTGCAAGCGCTGAGGCGAGTTGCTCTTGCAGCTGCGCATTCTGCGCTTGCGCCTGAGCCAGCTGCTCCTGCGCAGCCGACGTACCATCGACTTGCTGTGTCAGCGAGTCGATGCGGCTCTGCAGCTGCGCCGTGTACACGCCGAGCACCAGCGCTGCTGCCGCGAGGCCCGCACTGGCTGCGCGCCAAGCGCGGCCACCGCGCGCACGCGCGCGCTCTTGTGGCTGCCCCAGCGTTGCCTGGGCAGCCTCTTTGGCCCGGGCCGCTGGCGATGCCGCTGGCGGCAGGCCAAGCCCGGGCTGCGCCGCACGCTCATGCTGCGGCGCAAGATCTTCCTGAAGCACCGCGGCTGCGGGTGCTTCAGGCTGCTGCGCAGGAGCAGCCGGCGCCGTGCCGGTGCTCTCCTGCGCCTGGCCGAGCACGTTGCCCAGCACACGTGCTCGCATGCCTGACGGCGGTGCCACAGGGTCCGCCGCAAGTGGCAGGAAGCCAGTCACTTCCTGCAATTCCCTTACCTCCTGACGACACGCTTCGCAATTTGACATATGTGCTTCGAATGCCGCCACTTCCTCTGCTTCCAGTCCGCCCAGCACATACATCGGTGCCAGATCAGACCACTCTTCATGTCGTTCTATCATGGATGTATGCCCTCCCTTCCCGCGTCCGGATGCAATTCAGCATCAGCGAGCAGCTTCTGGAGCTGCCGCATGGCAAGCCTGACACGGCTCTTCACAGTACCCAGCGGAATCCCGAATCGGCTGGATACCTCTTGTTGCGTTAGACCTGCATAATATATCGATTCAATCACTTGTTTCTGGTCCTCATTCAATTGGGTCAACGCCTCCTTAATGCGTTTGCCTTCCCATTTGCGCTGGACCTCTTCTTCTGTATTTGTATATTCGTCAGCGTACGCCGCCAGTGTCTCATGCTCAACTGAAGTCGCCGCTGCTCCTTTCGATCTCCGCCTCAGCATGTCCACCGCGATGTTGCGCGTAATTGCAAACATCCACGTGGTCAGCTTCCCCTGTGAGGCATCAAATCGTTCAGCATTGTTCCAGATGCGCAGAAAAAGCTCCTGCATGGTCTCCTCTGCCGTCATCGGATCACCGACAATTCGGTAAGCAAAAGAATAAACGGCCCGTTCGTAACGGTCATATAGCAGTTCGAGTGCAGAAGCATCACGTTCTGCAATCTGCTGCATTAACCTGCTGTCCTCTATCGATTCAGTCATCCGAGGGCCCCTTTCTGTATCTTCCCTCATATTATAACCTACGCAGAAACGTTTGAAGAGGATTACCCTTACGAACATTTTTTTATTTATTTCTGCCGAACACTTATTCATTTCTTTCGAGCATTTTTCAAAAAAGTTGTTACCATCAGTCTTTCTGATCATTTTTCCAATATTTCTTCATCATTTTCATAAATATGCTTAACAAAATATAAGCCTTACTCACGATCATTCACTTAGCAGAACACTAAAGACACGATGCAGACTTAAGCCTGCACTTCGTTTTTGTCTTTTTTTAGAGTGTAGACTTGCTGTTAAAGAACGCAACACGCTTTTTTAAAATACTACTCGAATTGCCCTTTCAAGGACTAACCTTCCTTTTTATTGCAATAAATTACAGACTGTGGTATGATATAAAAGTTGTATTAACAACCTCATATGATTTTCCGTCTTCTATTTAACCCCGGAATATTTTCTTCATGCTGCGACCGCAGCGAATAAGCTCAACGAACCTATGGAGATTGACGAACCTGAATTACAATAACCCGGTAGACAGGGTTTACAAGATGTTCCCATTCACACTGGCGCGGTCATCGGAGCCGCAAGGACAAAAGAGAGGTAGGGCTTTTGTTGTTTTGGATATCACTTATTCTTGAGAAGATTGAAAACATACATCAAGCACCCGGAATTGGGTTCCGGGTGCTTTTCTATATCCAATTTTCTTTATCCCTCCCTGCTCCCAAATGAGCAAATTCCGCACCATACTCACCAAGTAATCTTCCCTACAACCTTCTCCTAAAATCTAACGATCTCCAGAAAGCTTATTTCGCCGATTATTGCACTTTACAAATTCTAACGATCACCAGAAACCTTATTTATCGATTTCACGCGATAATCACCTGTATTTTCAGAGAAAAATGAGTAATAGCGTCCGTACAGATCGTTAGAATGACCACACCTTTAAAATACATTAAATAAGGCTTCTCAGGATCGTTACACATGCGCATGTAAGCTGGCGTTGAAATTTCTTTTCTAATCCAAATATCGTAGACCATGATTTAGTTATGTGGGGCTCCAATGATAAATGTCTTTTCGGGTGTTATTTTGCAAGCCATTAGTGGGTTGAGAGAGCCCTCGTTTTCTAAACTAAACGCTCACCATCGCCCGAGTTATGTAAATCTATAGTGATAAATTTCATTTGACTTGCTATGTTGCAAACCTTTGTTACCGTTAGTTACTCTGACTCCTTGGCGGTTATTAATCGTTGGGTTATGTTTGTTGTTTCGCAGAATGTTCCCGTTATATCCAGATCCAGATGCAGTCATATAAACTAAATTAATCACTTGCCGAGTTTAACCCCATCCTGGTCGTCTCTTGACGTCACTTTCTTTTTAAATTGATACATCATCCCTCAGCCTTCAGCACGCTTCTATACGAGATAGTGTTCCTATAACATGTGTTCGTTTGTTTCAGTTCTTTAGTTCTTTTAATCCATGTGCCCCTCACCGTAATAAAGTACTCCTAAAAAAAGATAACCCCGACATTTTGCCGGAGTTAACCTATATACAATTTTCTGTTTTCTTCTTTCCAGAGAACGACTCTCTTCTGAGTAACGGATCTCTAATCGAATGAATCCAGTCAGGCTTTCCGATTGGCCCGATGTTGCAGTTCACGCTTGAACTGCGCCTCTCAGCAGAGGTTTTAAATAAACATCGTTTTGGAGATGATTACAAGCAGAATGAATAAAACAAGAATGGTTCCCATGGAGCTCCAGACGCCTCCACCACAGGCAGGTGCACAACCATGGTGGTACCCCTGCACGATCGGTGCTTGATTTGGCTGGTAGCCATAAGGCATTGTTCCGTAATTGTACATATCTTGACCTGGATATTGGTATCCGTACATATGTTCATCCCCTCCTTGTTGTCCGTATACTTGCCCCTGTCCGTTCGGTGAGTTCGGTTTAACTTCGCTCATCGTCATGCCTCCTTAACATTTGCCTACACCTTAAGCTATGTATTTGCCCTATACGGTGACCGGGCTATGGCCCCTATGATCTCAAAATGGGCGTTTTACCCCTGACCTTTATCTTTATATTTAAATTTTCTCATCATTCTTGATTCCACATCTTCTTAATCTTCTCTCTTCCCTTCCTCAACGTAGCTTGTCCACTCTCGTAAAACCCTGCCGGTTACCCGGCAGAGCACGACACATTATACCCAGAAAGACTTAGTGATGATTACGAGCAGAATGAACAACACCAGGATTGCTCCAGTGGATGTCCAGCCGCCGTATCCGATTCCTCCTACTTCACCCATCTTAAACCCTCCCCTACGTGCGAAGTTTACCTTAACCGTTTATTAGATCAGGAATGCTTTAGAGATGATCACCAGCAAGATAAAGAGAACCAGAATCGCGCCAGTCGATGTCCATGCACCGCCGTATCCACCAACTACTCCACTCATGTAAAACCCTCCTTTGATTTGAGGTACAGTTCACTATATGCATCAGACGTACAACCGACCGGGCGCAGATGTAAAATAGGCTAATTTCCAGTTCAGACTATATACTTCACCAAGTGGAATTGTATTGCTAAAACTTATAAATACATCCTTTATTGTATTTCACTTATCTTAATTACTACTTAGTGCTATAATTTATTAGATTTGCGGCCTTTATGTTCCTAATATCGGGATATTTTCTTTCCCTTTATTCAGAAGGGTTATCTGTTCAAATATCGATATGGAAAGGAGTTATGGAAGGGAGTATTTCTACTTGTCTTAAGCGATGTATTACGAGGTGCAGTAGTTTTTAGAATGAGCCATTCAATATCAATCATTACATGTCTGATTAGATGGAGTAAGTAACCTACAAATGACCAACCTTTATCTTGAAGAATAAAAAAGTACAAATTTTAGAGTTTGGCATTTCACCTGATGACTGGAGTAAAAAAACCCAACCGATGGGAAGCATATTAGGGGATTAGAAAAATGAAAACACGGGTTATGATTCTTGCTTTAACTGTATTGCTCAGCGCTTGCGGTAATTCGGAAACAACTAAAACAGCTGACAACCAAACTTCAGAAACAACGAATGCTGCTGAAACGGTCAAAGCTGAAGCTAAAGAAACAAAATATACTACATATAACGGAGAAGGATTTTCCTTTTCATATCCTGAGTCTTGGAAAAGTGTAGATACAAGTCAAATGCACGCAGCGGTGAAGGGTGCGTTCTCAGACCAATCAGGAACAAAGAAGTTTGCAGATAACATTAATCTAACTGTTGAAGCCAACACTTCAGGTTCCGTTAACCCGGAAGAACTTGCTAATAATACAGCAGACTATTATGTGCAGAATGGCGCATCGATTGGTATATCCGATTATAAGAAGACCAATTTTAGTATTAAGCCTTATAAAGACATAAATGCTGGTGTCCTTGAAGGAAGTTACACTAATTCCACGGGTACTAATGTCGTTCTAGTTCAGTATATGATTCCAACAAATACAGACCTGTATACCTTGACGCTAACTTATGGCAAAGATTCGTATCATTCAGATGAAGTCAGTGACATTATTAATTCCTTGGACATTACTTCCCCTGTGGCGCAAACAGCTGTAACTACATCTGCTGAAGATTCATCGTCCACAGCAACTGCTGCTGATTTCTTTAACGATCTTACATCATCCGTCTCATCTGAGACAGCCGTAATGGAGCAAGTATCTTATCATTTTCTCGCAAAACATACCGACCTGTTCCCTGCAGATACTGCTGAGCTTCGCAAAAAGGTAAACGGACTTGTTAAAGCCGATGTAACCACCCGACATCTCAATAAAAATGTAGCCAACTACTATGAAAATTTTGTCAAAATAAGCGGACAGGTTATTCAGGTGGAAGAAGACAATTCACTCGGATCACCTATTTCTATCTTGCTACTAGAGGACGATTATGCAAATTATATTACAGCCATATACCCTGCCTCGACCGGAGACTTGCTTGATGGGGATTATGCCACTGTTATCGGTGTACCTATCGCTAACTACTCCTTCGACAATGTTAGTGGCGGTTACACCAATTCTACTATAGTGGGTGCGTCTTTAATCATTGCTGAATAACTAAAACCCTGAATAGATACAAACAGGCCAGCTTAATTAAGTCTAAGCTGGCCTGTTTGTATTGCAATTTTTGATCACGTTAAAAGGAGAAACCGTTATGGAAGGAAAGAAATTCAGTTTGAGAGAAATGGTACAAATGACGAAGTTTAAACGAAACCGTATGAATTGATGCCTAAGTTTTTTGTAGCACACTTTGGTTATCAGTCTTGATATAGAGCAGAGCACCACGTATTTCGAGGCACTTGTCAGAAATTCAAAAACGGCAAGCCCCTAGTGGGACTTGCCGCGTAAAATAGGTTTTATGTCGTTTCTTAATTCGGCCTGTTGTGCAGCGAGATCAACTTATCCTGCACCGACTGCAGCTTCTGCACGCTGGAAGCATCCGGTTTGTCACGCCGATCATCGATTTTCACAGATGTGGAGACACGCTGGGCTCCTGACAGAAATGGAGCTTCATGCAAAGCCGCGATAGCGGTGAAAACTTCATTTAGCGGACCTTCAATAATGGTGCTCATCGAAGTCAGCTGGTATGTAATGCCACGCTGCCTCTCCAATATCTTTTGCATGTCCGCAACATAACTGCTCAGACTGGTTGTTCCTGTTCCAATCGGAATAACGGTTACTTCTGCAATTGCCACTTCGCTCTGCCTCCTCTGGGCACCGTTTGAACCGTTGCCGCTCAAGTTTTAGTCGAGTTTTGACTGATTTTATTTTACCAGTTTAAAGTGCTCCAATTCAAACTGACGTGATGACGTCATTCTGAATCTTTCAAATTTTTTTTCGCAGAATCTTCAAATCTTCCAGTCCTTTTCCTTTGCGGATTCCTGGCTTAGATGGTATACTCGGAATTACGTTTTATGGTTTCCACCCTGTTTACAAACACTATATGTTGGGGTACATTAGTAGGACAGTAACAAAATATAGTGAAACGTGATACCCCACTTCTTATATCCAGCATCTGGAATCTATCGAAAAACAAGATGAAATCACCTCCAAAGGCACGTCCCTGTAGGTGTAAATCGCTTTCTCGAAGACAGGGCTGGCACGGAGGTTAACGGGGCTGTTTGGACTGCGTCCGTTACCTTTATTCACAGGTATGAAATGATCAGACAAAAGCTTACATACAGCAACTTGTTCTGTTGAAGGCATGCATAGATAAGCCTGTCAAAAGCCAGAACATGAATGGGCATTTTCAGCCGTAAGGCAAGGGGAATGCTTTTTGTATGAGCAGGTTCTGTCCACTCCTTGTCGCATGATTTCATCCCAAACGTATCTGGTTACCGCCACTGTAGTCCGCAAAATCCGTATTTACTCACCGTTGTAGACCTCCAATTCTTATTTTCAAAGAATTGTTTAATTTATTTTTTTATCATTATTTTTTATCATGTGAAAGCGAGGAATATTCATGCCACAAGTTGTGACCAAGCCGAACAATCGCCAGCTTGCCTTTGACGAGATGCGCATCTCGGTATATGCCGACCGTATCCTGGAAGGACTGGACATGCTCGACAAGGAACGTCTGGTTCGCGGAGTAACGAGCAAACTTCGTCGTGACGAAGTTACCGGAGACGAGATCAGCAACGCTTTTATGATGAGCGCTCTGGAACTGGTAACGAAAGAAGAGCCGAACTGGAAATTTGCAGCAGCGAGATCCCTGCTTACTTCCCTTTACAAAAAAGCAGCAACAAATCGTAGATACAAGTCTTACCCAGACGAGCCTTACGGCGCATTCCACCCGCTGATCGTTGACCTTGTTAAAAAAGGCATCTATCGCGAAGAACTGCTGGAATGTTACACAAAAGAACAGATTGACGAGCTTGCGGAGTGCATTGACTATCGCAACGATCTGCTCTTTGATTACATCGGCTTGCTCACGCTGGCAGAACGTTACCTCGCCAATGATTTTGAAGGAAAAGTCATGGAATTGCCGCAGGAGCGTTACATGGTCATTGCCATGTACCTGATGCACCAAGAGCCTGCCGACAAACGTATGGATCTGGTGAAAGAAGCATACTGGGCGATGAGCAACATGTATATGACGGCAGCTACACCGACAATGTCCAATGCAGGTAAAAAGGTAGCCGGACAGCTCTCCAGCTGTTTCATCGACACAGTAGATGACTCGCTCGAAGGAATCTTCGATTCCAATACAGACGTAGCTCGTTTGAGCAAAATGGGCGGCGGTATTGGCGTGTACCTTGGTAAAGTCAGAGCACGTGGTTCAGACATCCGCGGTCACAAAAATACAAGTTCAGGCGTTATCCCTTGGATTCGCCAGTTGAATAACACAGCCGTGAGCGTAGATCAGCTCGGAACACGTAAAGGTGCGATCGCGGTTTACCTGGATGTTTTCCATAAAGATATTCTGGCGTTCCTCGACCTGAAGCTGAACAATGGTGACGAGCGGATGCGTGCACATGACGTTTTCCACGGTATCTGCCTGCCTGACCTCTTCATGGAGCGTGTCGAAAGTCGTGGTGAATGGAGCTTGTTCTGTCCGCACGAGACGAAAAAAGTGATGGGCTGGAAAGATGAGAACGGCCGCGCACTGGGTCTGGAAGACTTCTACGATGAAACTAAGGGTCAAGGTACATTCCGCGAGAAGTACGAAGAAGCCGTGAATCATCCGCTGTTGTCCCGTATTACGGTACAAGCGATCGACATCATGAAACGTGTCATGAAATCACAGCTCGAAACAGGTACGCCGTATATGTTCTACCGTGATACGGTTAACCGTTCGAACCCTAACCGCGTACATGGCATGGTATATTCGTCCAACCTGTGTACTGAAATTATGCAGAACCAATCCGCTACCGTGGTGGAAAAAGAAGAACTGGTTACTAAAGATGGTCAGACACGCATCGTGATCTCCAAAGTACCTGGTGACTTCGTGGTCTGCAACCTTAACTCGATTCACTTGGCTCGCGCAGTACCTCATAACGTGCTGGAGCGCCTGATTCCAATTCAGGTTCGTATGCTGGACAACGTCATTGACATCAACAACATTGAGGTGCTTCAAGCCCAATACACGAACAGTCAGTATCGCGCTGTTGGTCTGGGAACATTCGGACTCCATCACCTGCTTGCGCTCGAAGGCATTCGTTGGGAATCCGAAGAAGCTGTCACCTATAACGATAATTTGTATGAAAAAATTAACTACTTGCTCGTTCAAGCTAGCATGGAACTGTCCAAAGAAAAAGGACATTATCCGAAGTTCAAAGGCTCCGACTGGGAAAGTGGTCATTACTTCGATCAACGCGAGTACACAACGGGTGAGCGCGTAGGCGAATTTGTAACTACAGATCAATGGAAAGAACTGCAAGCGCAAGTGAAGCAAAACGGCGTACGTAATGCATGGATGTTTGCTATCGCGCCGAACGGTTCCACCTCCATCATTGCCGGTTCAACAGCAAGTATTGATCCACTTTATGAGCTGTTGTCCTATGAAGAGAAAACAACATACAAAATTGCCAACCCGGCACCGGATCTATCCGAAAAAACGATCTGGTACTACAAAACGGCATTTATGGTGGATCAACATGCTTCCATCAATATGGCCGCTGCCCGTCAGCGTCACGTTGACCAAGGTCAAAGCTTCAACCTGTATGTTCGTCCAGATATCAAGGCGACGGAGTTCCTGGAATTGCATCTTCACGCTTGGAGAGCCGGCATGAAATCGACCTATTATGTTCGTAGCCGTGCATTAACAATCGAGGAATGTGATTCCTGCGCAAGCTGATCCACATAAGAATGGTAACATCGTGATGGATATGGGCACCTCCATGCTGTCACGCTGATTATGATGACCACCGGGGCATCCCTGTTTTGAATGCAAAATAGCGTTGCCCTGGTTCTTTTTTGCCCAAAACCTGACCACAACATCGCAAGATGTTCAATATATGCCAAAACAGTACAATCTTGTTCTGCCATCGTTGTTATATAGTGTAAATTCATTCAAGGAGTGAACGGATTATGCAAGTACAGAAAATTTTCAATACCGAAGCACCTAACCAATCAACACGTATTATTGAAGGTGAATGTTCAGGTATCCTCAACTGGAATGACATTCGTATGCCTCATATGTACAAATTGTACAAAGTATTGTTGCTTAACCACTGGATCGCTGATGAGATTCCAATGTCCAAGGATGCTTCCCAATTCGCCCAACTGGACGAAGAAGAGAAACGTACGTTTAAAATTAACATCTCGCTGCTAGCTGTACTGGATTCCATGCAAACGATGTTTGTTGGTGACGTGAAACGTTATTTTACCGACTCTTCCCTGGAAGCCATCTCGGCGATCATCGGACAACAGGAAGTTGTGCATAACCAATCGTATTCCTATGTTCTTTCTTCCATCGTATCCGATCAGGAGCAGAAAGAAATTTTCGAATATTGGAAACATGATCCAGTGTTGCTGGACCGCAACCGTTTCATCGCGGATATCTACCAAACCTTCCGGGACAATCCATCTCCACAGACGTTCTTCCAAGCGATGGTTGCTGACTTGATTCTCGAAGGCATTTTCTTCTATAGCACATTTGCTTTCTTCTACAACCTGGCTCGTGATCAAAAAATGATGGCAACTAGCCAGATGATCTCGTACATCCAGCGGGATGAAAATCAGCACTGCTACTTCTTCGCGGAAGTATTCAAACAGTTGCTTGTGGACTTCCCTGAGCTCAACACACCAGAAAACATGGACTACGTGTACAAAACGATTGACCGTGCAGTTGAGCTGGAAACGAACTGGGCACATTATACACTCAGCAACGTTCGCGGCATCGACCTGAACGAGCTGGAAGACTACATTAAATACACAGCGAATAAACGCTTGCGTCTGATGGGTATGGAAAAAGCGTATGAAGGCGTTGATGTGAACTGCATGCCTTGGATCAAACCATTCTCCGACGAAGCGCTGAACGCAACAAAAACCGACTTCTTCGAAGCCAAATCCCGTAACTACGGTAAAGTTGGCGACGATAACGGATTTGACGATCTGTAAGAGTACTGGTTCAGATAAGGCTCTACAACAGATAAGAAACGACTAATCCAACACCATATTGGATGCCTCGATGTGTCCTGACAATCTCGACGATAACGTCTAGCACTTTATACTCTCTCATGCTGGGAAGCTTTACGACTACCAGCATGGGAGAGTGTTTTTTTGTCTCTAAACCTTGTAAAATAGTGGGTAGAGTTTCCTATTCTTTCACGATGAAATGAGGTCTAATCATGGATAGAGAGTTGCTGGAACAGATTAATGCTTGGCATGAACAGGAACACTATGCGCTCATCGTTAAACGTATTGAGGCATTACCGGAATCCGAGCAGGATGCCGAAACAATCGGACAGCTTGCAAGAGCATATAACAATTTGGAAGAGTATCGCAGAGCCATTAAACTATTACAAGGCGTTAAGGAACAAGGCCAACTAGACCCGTTATGGCACTTCCGGTTAGGTTATGCCTACTGTTACGTCGCTGAATACAAGCTGGCACAGGCAGCTTTTGAAGAAGCTAATCGACTTGAGCCCAATGATGAGTCTACCCTGGAATATCTGGACTGGATTCGCCCCAAAGCAGCTAAAATGGATCGGGATCGCACCCGCTGGGAGGCGGAGCAGGCAGAGTGGGAACAAAACGGAACACTCAACCAGCTCCAGGTTGCTTCAGGCACATACGATCCTGCAACGTTCTGGCGTTATAGCGATTATGCGCGAGATAACCATGTGTCAGCACCTTTTGACGAAGAACTTATCCAATCTATTGAACAGGAACTCGGCTACAAACTGCCTGCTTCCTATATTCAGCTAATGAAAACGCAAAATGGCGGTTTTCCTGCGCGCACAACGTTTCCGACTCAAGAGGAAACCACATGGGCAGAGGACCACATCGCGATTACAAGCATTAGCGGGATTGGCCGGGACAAAATGTATTCCCTTGGTGGAGAGCTCGGCAGTCGCTTTATGATCGAAGACTGGGGATACCCCGACCTCGGGATTGTCATCTGTGATTGCCCGTCTGCTGGTCATGATGTCGTCATGCTGGACTATCGATTCTGCGGACCGAAAGGCGAACCTTGTGTCGTTCATGTCGATCAGGAGAGCGATTATGAAATCACCTATCTGGCACCGAATTTCGAAGTTTTCATTCGGGGTTTGCTGGACGAAGAGGAGTTTAATTTGCTTGACGAGGATGGCTCCGACTCTCTTGATGAAGAACAAGCAATTACTGCTGTATTCACTGAGAACCAAAGCGTGTCAACATTCTCTAACGAAGCCATCGCCCCTTTTAGGTTCATTGATGCAGGAACCAATTCCTATTCTGTGATTCTGAATGCAGGTACATATCTACAGGACGTCTTTGACTCACGCGCAGATGAAGGTTTTGAAGGCGGCGGTTACGATTGGGCCTCCCTCGCATCTGTGTTCCTTGAAGAAAAGATGCCGCATCTGACTTCGGTTATTCGTTTCGATCCGGAAGCCGATATGTTCTGTGCTTATACAGATGACAAAGATGCACTTATATCCTTTATTCTCGGGTTCAAGCAGGCCTGCGAGCAGCGTGATCTTATTCTTGACCTATTTTCAAGAGCGGAGCTGGACTAAACAGAACATAAGGAGCCCTTTTATGACAACTCGCATCTACTTTGCTTCGAATAGTCTCGGACTTGTATCGGAGCCCGATCTTCAACGGGCGCTTGATCATTTCAATCTCGGGGAATTAGTCCATTTCCACCGGACAGCTGAAGGGGTGATGGGGCAAACCTTGCTCGTTCAAACTACGGAAGGTGAATTTATTCTGAAAGGCAATCCGTTATACAACGGACAGTTTCAGGAAGAGCAATTTTTCGTGGAGCAACTGGCGGCGCGCACTACCATCCCTGTCCCTGTTCCCTATCAAATTCAGGAAGACACGCAGCTATTGGGTTGGAGTTATGTAATGATGCCCAAGTTGCCTGGAAACCATCTGTATGATCCTGTTTTCCAAACGACCTTAACTTCACAAGATCATGAAGATATTGCAGATGTGCTGGCTGAAACGTTAGCCGAACTGCATCATTGGAAAGTTCCGGATGCCGGAGAATACGATCCAGTGGCAGACAAAATCATGCCTTTTGCCGGCTCGTATCTGGACTGGCTGTACGGAAGCATCCGCCACTGGTTGCATGATGCGGAGAAGTACTCCGTGATTACTGACGATGATGTACGCTGGGTGGATGAACAATTGAGGCAGTCCGAATCTGCTTTTTTAATCTCGACGGTTCATGAATTTGTCATGGGAGACTTCAAAGTTGAAAATTTTCTTATCCAAAAGGCGGATAATCCTGCATCCCCGTGGGAAATCAGTGGATTATTTGATTTTACGACGGCTTATTTCGGTGATGGCACAGCCGATCTGACTAAAATAACCGCAAGATACCTCCGGGAAGATCGGCCAGATCTGGCTGCGAGATTTCTTCATCATTACCGGGAAAACGTCTGTGCAGACGATGCGGAAAAATGTAAACATTTTCGTTCACGCCTTCTTATTCACCTATTGTATCAACGTATTCTGTGGTGGGGTGAAGCGAAGGCGACCGGAAAAGTGACCTGGGAAGCTGATCTACCTTTTGCCCTTTGGGCTGAACAGTATATCGAGAAGGTACTCTCTTTGCTGGACTGAATATTCAGAAGTTAAGGTCCATTTACTGCTTGCAGGTGCTAGGTGCTAAAGGACTCCGCGACTCCCCGCTGGTCTGAATTAACAGTAGTGGCCCCCCCTGATGTGATAACTCGATACGAAAATAGCCAGTGATCCTAAGGATCACTGGCTATTTTTCGTTTCCTATATAATACCCATGTTACATGCTAATTCAAATGACGCAATTCACATGAATGTTCCACTGAATTCTATAGTGATCGAACGATTCGAATTAAGCCTGTGCAACAGGAGTCTCTTGATGCTTTTGCAAAAACTCTACCATTTTACGATAAACTAAGATTTCATTCGTTTTTCTGGAGAAACCATGGCCCTCATCATCCAATACGATGTACTCGACGTCTACACCTTTCTCCTGTAGTGCGGCTACGATCTGATCCGATTCGGCCTTGACCACCCTTGGATCATTAGCTCCCTGAATGACCAGCATCGGGTTCACCATCTGATCCAGATACGTAATTGGTGAATCCTTGGTTAAGCGTTCGCGGTCACGTACCGGATCACCGAGCCATTTGTCCATCATTGGCTTCCAGTCCTCCGGCACAGATTCCAGGAAGGTGAACAGATTGCATGGGCCAAAGATATCGACGGCTGCGCGGAACAGCTCTGGATGACGACCTGCAAGCAGCAGGGTCATGTATCCTCCGTAACTGCCACCTACAACAAATAAGCGTTCCGGTGAACTGATGCCTTGATCGAACAACCACTGAATACCTGCAACACAGTCCAGTCTCGGCCCTTCGCCCCAGTCTCGCTCAACCATTTTCACAAATTCGGCACCATATCCTGTACTTCCCCGGAAGTTCGGTGCAAAGATATTGTACCCTTGCGCAAGCAGCAACTGGAACATGGGACGGAAAAACTTGGCTTCGGATGCCTGTGGCCCGCCATGCGGCCAGAAGATGCTGTAACCGTTCGCTTGCTCCGGTTTGGCTTTGAATAACAGCGCTTCAATCTCCAGTCCGTCATAGGAATCGTACCTTACCACATCCGGATATACGAGATCGTCCGGGTTCAGACCCGTGACCCGATTGGCTGTTAACGCCTCCCATGACTCAGATCCTGCGACAAGCCGATAGATATTATGCGGTTGCACAGCACCGCGGCCAAGAATGTAAACGTTACCGGATTTAGTCACGTTCACCTGTTCGATCGTATCGAGCGGCATGTCCTTGCGGCGAGGTTTTTCAGCATCTTTTTCCAGCACATACATGTGATACTCTGGCCCGGTCAGTGTCCAGATATATAACGTTTCAGATGCCTCATGCCAGCGGATCTCATCTACATCTTCACCCTCAATATGACACAACGCACGAAACTCTCCTGTATCGATGATGTACTCCGCCACATAGGCATATGCCGAATTATCATTCGTAATCAGCAACAAACGGCCATTACCTGCAAATAGAACATATGGAACCTGACTCTGCCGCTCCGTAACCGGTACTATGGCATGAGATTCCCCGTTCCGGTGCAGATGAGCAGTCTGATACGTATTGGAGTACATTTTCAGGATTACATAGGCTTCTTCATTGGGACTTACCGCAATCAGGCTGCTGGTTACCTCTTCTCCCTCATACAAAAGCTCATCTTCTCCAGTCTCCAGGTCACAAAGGCGTGCATTCAAATAATTCGGATTACCCGAACTGGTGTTGTAATATAAACGCTTCCCATCCTCAGATAAATGAGCATAATAACAGCGGTCACTCGGCTCTGCTGGTACAACAGGAAGCGGAACCCCACCTTCCGGCGGAAGCGCATAGAGGTGATAGTTCTCATTACCATCGTGATCAAAAGCAGTTAGCAGATGACGTCCCTGCGGATCGGCCTTAATAAATTGACTGCTTTGGTTCAAATACGTCAGTGGGTACGGATAACCACCAGGCAAGTCCATCGCCCAAATATTCGGCTGACCATTCAGATTGCTGTCCATATACAACTTCTTCTCATCTGCTGATACGGCAAAATGCAAAATACGATACGTCTGGAAATACTGTTCCACATCCGGTTTCGGAAACTGAATCATGACAAACCTCCTTAAGATTAAACCCATGAATTTAACATTGGTAAATTAAGGTGCTATTTGTCCAGTTTATCGTTTATTCCATTGTTTTCACAATAGATATGTGAGCTTTAATCCCATTTATTTTTTATTTGTACATACCTCATGAATAAAAAGTCATATGCGATTTTTCCTCACGATAATAGGCCAACCGCTGCTTCAAGCTGCCTGTATGCAGCTCAAATAAATGTCCGTCCGGGTCTGTAAAATAGACCGATTTCCCATCCCGCGCATCTCTCGCTCTTCCGGAAATGATATCCGCACCTGCGGCTCTTAACTGCTCCACCGAAGCGTCAAACTCATCTTCTTTTACCGTAAACGCGATATGGGTATAGGTTCGTTCCGTATAATTACGAAGGACATCCTCCTGATTCAAAGCAATCCAAAGACCAGCCAGTTCGAAGTAAGCCAGCTTGCGTCCTTTCACCTGAATTCGGGCACCGAGAGCCTGCTCAAAGAACGTAATGGATCGCTCCAGATTCGATACGGAAAAGCACAAATGATTAATTCCCTGAATGTTCATATGGCTCCTGACACCTCCGACAAATTTAAAGATCTTCATCCTTATTATGGTATATATGCCGTGTGAAAAACAAGCATTCTGCTCCTCCTCACCGCACCTTCTTCTGGGCGGACGCATAGGGTAGATTTATCAAGAAACGTTCGAGGAGGATGTCAAAACCATGAATCCTGTCTATCCATTTTACGGTGAGAAGAACGTGTGCAAACCACATAAACTAGCTTTTCCGCCCCAGCATCAGGATCAGCAGCCTGGTCTGGAATCGCTGATGGTACCCGAACCGATCAGTGAAGATCCTGCTTATATTGGCAGCTGCAAGCTTCAAGGCAAAGTTGCAATTATTACGGGCGGTGACAGTGGTATCGGGCGGGCAGCGGCAATAGCTTTTGCCAAAGAAGGTGCAGACGTTGTAATCGCTTATTTATATGAACGAACCGATGCGGAATGGACACGAGATCGGATCGTGGAGCTGGGTCAGCGCTGTCTGCTCATCGAAACGGATTTGCGGCTAAAACCAAACTGTGAAGCGGTCATTCGCAAAACAATGGAAACGTTCGGGAAAATCGATGTACTGGTCAACAACCATGGCGTACAGTATGTACAGCAAAGCATTGTCGACATCACCGAGGAGCAGCTCTATCATACGTTTCAAACAAATGTGTTCTCGTATTTCTTCCTGATTCAGGCTGCTCTTCCCCATCTGTGCCAAGGGGCATCCATCATCAACACTGCCTCCATTACAGCTTACAAAGGTGATGTACGTCTGATTGATTATTCTTCGACCAAAGGGGCTGTTGTCTCTCTCACCCGTGTTCTCTCCCAATCCCTGGCTGACAAAGGCATCCGTGTAAATGCTGTAGCTCCAGGGCCCATCTGGACTCCGCTTATTCCAGCCAGCTTCTCGGCTGAAGATGTGCAGGTATTTGGCACCGATACACCTATGGGGCGAGCGGGTCAACCTTACGAGCTTGCTGCAGCTTATGTCTATCTGGCGTCACGCGATTCCTCCTACGTCACCGGCGAATGCATCCATGTCAATGGCGGCGATATGGTTACAACGTAAGGGATACTGGCTTGAGTAAGTGTACGTTCACACGGCTTTGCTTATAGTTTATGTTCTTGCCCCTTGATGTCAGGTTGGATTTTTATGTTTGGGCAGGAGATTGGCTTGTTGGTTGCGAAAAGGGTTAGAAGCTACACTCCGGTTAAACAACGGAATCTGACATCTCGCGACAAGGAGCTGATTGACGAATGAACTTTGATCCCCTCTATCAACCTTATTCCTCGTACCGTGTGCCGGTATACGCCAAACAAGGCATGGTTGCCACGTCTCAGCCACTTGCTGCGCAGGCTGGTCTGGATGTGTTGAAACAAGGCGGCAATGCGATCGATGCCGCCATCGCCACAGCGGCAGCACTCACCGTGCTGGAGCCGACCTCCAATGGCATTGGTGGCGATGCTTTTGCCCTCGTCTGGACGGAGGGCAAGCTGCATGGCCTGAATGCCAGTGGGCCTGCGCCTCAGAGCATTTCGATTGAGGCGCTTCAAGCGGCAGGCTATACGGAGATGCCGAAGCTGGGGGTTGTGCCGGTGACGGTGCCTGGCGCACCGGCGGGTTGGGCGGAGCTGAGCCGTCGCTTTGGACGGCTCACGCTGGCGCAAGCGCTGGAACCGGCCATCCGCTATGCGGAGGAAGGTTATCCGCTTGCGCCGGGGCTGGCCCGCCACTGGGCACGGGCAGCCGAGGTCTATGCACGCCAAGGCGATGCGGCAGCAGGGCGTGCATGGTTTGAGACGTTTGCCCCTGGCGGGCGTGCACCCGCGGCGGGGGAACTGTGGCGCTCGCCGGGCCATGCGGCTACGTTGCGCCGGATTGGCGAGAGCGAAGCGCGAGACTTTTACGAGGGAGAACTGGCGGAACGCATTCACGCTTTTATGGCCGAGCACGGCGGTTACCTGACACGGGATGACCTGAAGGCTTATCAGCCGGAATGGGTTGATCCGATCTCCGTTTCCTACCGGGGTTATGATGTGTGGGAGATTCCGCCGAACGGGCAAGGGCTCATCGCCCTCTCCGCGCTCAATCTGCTGAAGGGATTCGACTTTGCCGAGAAGGAATCCGTTCTCAGCTATCACCGGCAGCTGGAAGCGATGAAGTTGGCTTTTGCCGATGGAGAGAAATACATTACGGAAGAACGTAAAATGGGCGTATCCGTGGAAGAACTGTTATCCGAAGCATACGCCGCAGAACGGCGCAAGCTGATTGGCGATAGAGCTCGCTCACCCGAAGCGGGTGATCCGCGCGGAAGTGGAACGGTGTATCTGGCTGCTGCGGATGGTGAAGGCAATATGATTTCTTTTATCCAAAGTAACTATATGGGCTTTGGCTCAGGACTTGTTGTGCCGGGTACGGGCATCGCGCTTCAGAACCGCGGGCATAACTTCTCGCTCGACCCGCAGCATGCGAACGCACTGGAGCCGGGTAAACGCACGTATCATACGATTATCCCCGGATTTCTGACACATGGCAGTGAGGCTGTTGGCCCGTTTGGGGTCATGGGCGGTTTCATGCAACCTCAGGGTCACGTACAGGTCATTATGAATACGATTGATCATCACCTGAATCCGCAAGCCGCACTCGATTCACCTCGCTGGCAGTGGATTAAAGACAAAACGATACTGGTCGAGCAAGGCTTCCCTCCCCACATTGCACAAGCGCTGGCTCGCAAAGGTCATGATATCCAAACCGAGCTCGATTCGTCCCAATTCGGACGTGGGCAGATCATCTGGCGCAACCCGGAAACCGGTGTGTTATGCGGAGGAACGGAAAGTCGAACGGACGGATCAATTGCGGCGTGGTAGATGAAAAGACTTAAAAAAAGAAACCTAAACACTATTAGTAGTTCTAAAGTGTTTAGGTTTCTTTTTAAGGGATGAGGTATTACTGTATAGAATTTATGTAGTATCTGCCTCATTTGTTTTTCATTTTTTTCACAATCTTTAAGATTAGCACTAATCCCCAGTCGATAATATGATAAAAAACCGCTATGGAAAGTGCAGACCAGTAATCAGATATATATATACCATTAAAACTAGAAGCTAAAATGTAAATAATCATGCTATCTATGACAAGTGTAATCGCATTACGAGTATATATAGAAACCTGTCTCTTGAATCCATAATTTAAGATAGTAATAATTATTGGATGAACAAAAGTCTCGAAAAGAAGAAATCCAATCATGATAAGCACTGAAAAAACAATAATATCTCCAATTTGATCAAAATGAATAAAATCACTAACTTTTTCTAAATTATAAAAAAATAAACTGTACAATGTTATAAAAATAACCACAGGCAAGATGATTAAAGAAGCTAATACAGGAATAAGCCATATCTTAACCTTAAGAGAAGGTGGGGGTTCCTTCTCTTTACCACTCATGTAATTGATTATCCAGTTTAGAGCAAGTAACAGAATTAAAAGCATGATGATGATAATGAGCCAGTGTGTTAAATTCATAATTTTTCCAATTATAAATCCATTTTTTTGAATTAAATACCTTATTTAAATAAAAATATACTTTACTTCATTAGAAGTAAAGTATATTTTTGCTTGATTTAAACGAAATAGTAACTAATTTAGAGTCCTGCCAACCAAACGACGTATTTTGTGATCTCATATGCTTCATTCTAACTTCGAACTAAAAAAAAGCTTATGCCGTGTGTCCATTAAATCCCCATTCTAATCATATTGAATTGTCTAGCTATTAATATTTCTTTGCACGTTATCTTTCACAAATAACAAATAAGTTCATATAAGACAGATTTAACAACACAATTGTAAAAACTATGTATAATTCATGAAAACGACTTATATTTATGTAAATTTTCATTATTGATCATAAAAAATCAACATTTTTCACCGATATAGATAAAGGAAAAACTCGTTGCATAGATGATTGGGGTTCTTTCATCTCCTCGTACATCCTCTTCCAGTATATTTCCAGATTGATACATAATAGCATACAGAAATGAGGGCATCTCAATGAAAACAAAGTTGTACATCCGTATGGGAATCACCGTACTTATGGCCCTGACGCTGATCCTGTTGGGGGCTTGTTCAACCGGCTCTAGAACCGCAGTCACTGACGCAAAGACCAGAGTGGGGATTGTACTTACAGAGGTCGGTCTGGGAGATCGATCTTTCAATGATGCTGCTTTTAACGGACTGGTCAAGGCCAGAGACGAGAAAAGCATTGTTTTTGACTATCGCGAACCAAGCAAGGATTTAACTGCGGAAGCTGCATTTGAGGAGTTTTCCAAAGAGAAATACGATCTTATTATTGGACTGAGCAACACCGTGATGGCAGATATGGAGAAGGTTGCCGCTAAATATCCTGACCAGCAATTCCTCTTAATTGATAGTCAGTCTGCCCTGCCCAACATTGCTTCCATTTCATTTCGTGCCGAAGAAGGTAGTTATCTGGCAGGTGTAATTGCAGCCATGGCTTCCAAAGAGAATCATGTCGGTTTCTTGGGCGGAATGGAAATTCCGGTGCTCAAAAATTTTGAGCAAGGCTTCAAACAAGGTGTGCTCGCCGTTAATCCGGAAGCTGCTGTAGAGATTGTGTATGCCGGTGATTTTGGGAATGCCGATCTGGGGAAACAAATGGCTCAAACAATGATTCAGGAGCAAGGTGCTGACGTGATTTATGTAGCCGCTGGCCTTACCGGTGTCGGCGCACTGAATGAGATTCAAACCCTCGGCAAATACGCCATTGGTGTAGATACGGATCAATTCTTTTTGGCGGAAAAAGCGATTCTTACATCCATGCTGAAAAATGTAGATGTCTCCATCTACAACGCCGTGAAGTCGTTTATCGAGAACAAACATACCTTCCCGAAAAAGGAGATCGTAGAAGGACTCGCCGAGAATGCTGTAGGCTTGACTGCGCTTCATAACATCACGCTGAGTGATGAACAACAGCGGACCTTCGATGATCTGAAAGCCAAAATTTCTTCGGGTCAAATCAAAATTACAGTGAATCCATAACCCGCGATCCGAGGAGGTACGCCATATGAAATTACAGGGAAAACTTATTACTAATGCTCTGATCTCACTTCTTCTATGCCTTGCGCTGGTCGCTTATATCATTATGGAACTGCTCAGCATGAATGCGAAAAATCAAAACCTGGTACCTGCCATGCTTAAGGTAACTGAACTAAACTCCAATCAGATTCAGACCCAGCAGGCGCTGGATGTCTATTCTTTCTCCATGACTGCCGGTAACCAGGAAGCCGTACTGCTTCTCCTGAAAGAAGGCCAAGCTATGGTGAAGGAACTGACAGAGGGATTGCTGGAAACGGATCAGGAGCTACAGCTCATTCAGACCGTTCAAACGAAGCTGCAAGCACTCGATCAGGGTGCAACTCAAGCGATGAGCAGCATGGACAGTGCAGAAGCCAAACGTTACAGCGCCCGGGTTCGAGGTATACAGAATGACATCTACTCTCTGAATGAGATAACGCGGGAGCGATACACGCAATATACGTTAGACTTGGAGAGCGACATCCAGAAGACATGGCAGATTGCTCTTGGAGGGGCTGTCCTTTTGTTCATCGCCGTCATGCTCTTTAATATGTACACATCACGTCAGATCGCCAAACGTATTCGTATGATTAAGGATGCGGCCGGGCATATCGCCAGTGGTGACCTGACCCAAACGCTGCCGGAAACTCGGGGTAAAGATGAACTGGATGATCTGAGTCGTTCCTTTGGGCAAATGACAAATAATATTCGCGGGATTATCCAGTCTATCGACACAGCTGGACAGCGTGTCGATCAGATGGCGCAGGATATTGATCGCGGCAATGATACGGTACAAGCCATCGTGCAACAGGTGTCCCGTACCACGGAAGAACTATCTGTTGGCAGCCAAAAGATTGCGGAAGATCTTAGCGAAACCGTTATGGTTGTAGAYAAGATGCAATCTACATTCGACAGTAACCTTCAGGCTACGGCCCAATCCGCTACCGATGGACGCGATGTTTTAGCCACGGTGGAAGAGGGAAATAAAGCAATTGAAGCACAGCTGCGACTCGCTGAAGTAAACCGCCATGCCATGTCCGAAGTAGAACAGACCGTGCTGGAGCTGGAAGAGAGTGCAGCTCGCATTACAACGATGACGGGATATGTATCCGAAATTGCCAAGCAGACCACCATGCTCTCCCTGAACGCTTCCATTGAAGCTGCACGTGCCGGGGAAGCCGGGCGCGGGTTCGCTGTTGTGGCAGGCGAGGTAAACAAGCTGGCTGAGCAGTCCGCTCAATCGGTCAAACATATCTATGCAGCGGTTAACGAAATTACAACCTCAATGGAAAAAGTAAAAAGTTCTGTGCTGCAAAGCATGCAGCTTTTTGGAGAACAGGAACAAGCTACCGGACAAACGCAGCAATCCTTCTCGGCTATTCGCGAGAGTGTGGAGCGCATCAGCTCAGGAATTCAGCAGCTTGCTAAAGACATGACACAATCCAGCAAACTTAGCTCACAGGTGCAGCAGGCGATTGAGAATATCAGTGCGATCACCGAGCAATCTGCTGCCAGCAGTGAAGAAATCACCGCTTCCACCGCGGAGCAACAACGCTCTTTCTCTGAAGCTAGTATCAAGGTCAAATCACTTCGTGATATTAGTGCCGAGATGCATCAGGAACTCCAGCGCTTCCGTCTGTAAGAGCAACACACGAGATATGCGTACCTATACAGTAGAGCGGATGTGTGATGGCTAGTTTAAAAAAAGGGGCTCTCTCCCCTGCTCTCCTTCTGTGTGTGATTGGCGATTGTGGCGGATTGTCGTCTAACTGGGGGTTAATATCACCTAAACAGGCTTCGAGGGGAATTGCAGTATATTCATGCGGAGTATGCGCGTAAATTTTAGCGTAATATAATCGTAAATGGACGTAAATTTTATCGTAACGATCTCAGATGACCTTATTTGAATGATTCTGAGTCGTTTGAAATTCTAACGATCCCCAGGGAGCTTATTTGGGTAAAAACCGAGGAAAATGGCCGCTTTTCATAGTAAAGGATTGAAATAAGGTTCCCTGAGATCGTTAGAAAATAAAATGGGTGAATATGTGCCAAATAAGGTTTCTCATGATCGTTAGAAATTTTCATTCTGAACAACTGGGGATTAACACTGGACAACGCTGCTTCGTCAAAACTGGAGTAGATTAAGTTGGTGGAATTGTTCAACGGTTGCGGGGATGAGTTAGACTGATAGCTTCTGCGACGGACGCATCGATGAGTTAAGTTGGTGGATTTGTTCAACGGTTGCGGGGATGAGTTAGACTGATAGCTTCTGCGACGGACGCATCGATGAGTTAAGTTGGTGGATTTGTTCAACGGTTGCGGGGATGACTATGGTTGATACTGCTGTGACATTTCCAGGTTGGTGCTGTGTACCAAAGATGTAGCGATGTTTCTAGTAATAATAAGTTAGCTTCATATCAAAAAAAGGAGCCTGCCACGATATGGATAGGGCTCCTTTTTGATGTATTTATACTTGAACATGATAAGCATTAAAACGTTAATGCTTTCGTATGATCATCTACGCTGGTTAACATGTTTACATATATCTCACAATGCATCAATGATATCTCCTGCCAGCAGAGAAGATGGATCGCCGCGTAGCAACGCAGCTCGTTCGGCGGCCTGTCCATGCAGGTATACACCGAACGTGGCAGCTTGCTCCGCGCTGAGGCCTTGGGCGAGCAGACCGGCGATGATGCCGGTCAACACGTCCCCAGCGCCGCCCGTTGCCATGCCGGCGTGGCCAGTGGTGTTGATGTACGCCTCGCCGGAAGGCGTTGCGATAACCGTTCGTGCTCCTTTGAGCACAAGGGTCACGCCCTGCTCGCGGGCGTAACGTGCAGCGTGTCCAATTCGGTCACGCTGCACTTCGGGGGTCGACATGCGCAGCAGTCGGCCCATCTCGCCAGGGTGCGGCGTCAGTATGGTCGCCGCACTGCGCTGGCCCCAGGCGCTTGGCCCATCCGGGCCTGCGTCTGCCAACATGTTGAGGGCGTCCGCGTCGATGACGAGCGGGCGATCCGCCTGTTGCCACAGACGGCGCAGCCAGTCGGTGTCGCCTTTGAAGCGACCGAGGCCCGGGCCGGTCGCAAGCACGTCGCGGCTCTCCGCAAGGCGCAGCACCGCTGCGGCGGAAGCCGCGTTCCATTCGCCGCTGTCGCCATCGGCTGCAGCGGCGAGCATGAGCTCGGGCACGGTGCCGATGACATGCGGCAGCAGTGCCGTGGGCAGCGCCCATGTGGCGAGCCCGCAGCCTGTGCGCAGCGCGGCTTTGGCCGAGAGCAAGCCTGCGCCGCTCATCGGCATGCTTCCTGCGGCCAGTAATACGTGGCCGTAGGTGCCCTTATGGCCGTCCGGTGCCCGGCGACGGCCTGTATCCACGCGCAGCGCACCACGCAGCACCTCGTCCGTCAACAGACGGACCGAGGAGCCATGCTCGGGCGCAAGCCGCGCGGGAATGCCGATGGCGCGCACAACGATGCGCCCAGCGGCAGAAGCGCCCGGGTACTGCACCAGCCCGCGCTTAAGCAGCGCAAGGCATACAGTCACCCTGGCTTCAATGCACGGCTCGTGCACCTCCCCGGTGTCGGCGTTCAGGCCGCTAGGCACATCGGCGGACACGATCGGCTTACCGCTGCCGTTCGCCGCCCGAATCAGCGCCGCGTACGCTCCACGCGGCGCACCCCGCGAGCCGGTGCCTAGCAACGCATCGACGATGCCTGTGCACCGGCTAAAGTCCACGGCTTCGCGCCCGTGGACAACGGCAGGGATGCCGAGCTTCGCAGCGGCATCCCGTTGCACTGCGGCTTCGCCCCGCAGTGCCTCCGGAGCATCGGCGTAAACTAGCGTCACGCCCAGCCCCGCTTCAACCAAATGGCGCGCCGCAACCAGCCCGTCGCCGCCATTGTTGCCCTTACCGATCAGCATGTACCAATGCTGATCACCGGTATGCGCCATCACCAGCGCCGAATCGGCGATGATGTCGCCCCCGTAACCTAAGCGATCTCCGGGCCCGGTATGTGCCCGCCACGCTTCTTGCGGCTGGCCGCGATCAGGCCAGCCATCACCACCCTCAACCTGACCATTTCCACGCTGAGCTTTATCAACTTCTCCGCAATTGCCTCCACCACGATCATTATCAAGCATTCCTTCCCGGCACAGCTTGATGACTTCTTCGGCAATCGCTCTGCCTGCGTTCTCCATCAGACTGACCGCAGGAATACCAAGCTGCTGAATCGTATACTCGTCCACAGCCCGCATCTGATCAGCAGTTACGATAAACAACGCTCATCCCCCCAGTCGCATAATGAACAGCAGTCATCCTTATACTGCTTAATAACCCACTGTAAACCGTGCTTGAACAAATTGCGGATCATCCAGTTCATCCACCAACGCTGCGGCAAAATCACCTACAGAAATGCTGCTTTCGCCCAGGTCATCTGTAATGACACGAGTCATGCCAATCCGAAATTGGCCTGTTCTCCGCCCTGTCGTGATCGTTGCTGCCGGACTCATATACGTCCAGTGAATGTTCGATTCTTCAAGAAGCCCATAAGCATCCGCATGAGCCTGCGCGAGAGGTTTGATTTCCTCAGGGAAACCAGGTGTATTCATCAGCATTTCGCCTGAATCTGTCATCAGACTGCCTGCTCCGCCAACAACAACCAGACGTCCGGCATTTGCGCGGCGCACCCCCTCGATCAGTGAACGCGTTACTTCCAGCAGTTCCTCTTCTTCGCCAAACTTCGGCCCGTAAGCACTCACTACCGCTTCTTGTCCCGCCGCAAAATCAGCAACCTGATCCGGGTTAAGCACATCCCCCTGCTCCACACGCAAGCGCTCATGCACCATCTCCACCTTGGACGGATCACGCACAACCGCTGTCACTTCATGACCACGATCCATCAATTCCCACAAAATCGTCTTGCCAATCGCTCCAGTCGCTCCAAAAATCGCTACTTTCATATCCGAATCCCTCTTTTCTGTCGATGTCATCTAATCAGCTATACCGTTATTTTAATACTTAATCCTGTTGTTATATACCTTAAACGGCTCACGCCATCTTAAACCGGATAAACCTACTTGTAAACTCGAATCTTCATTAGCGTTATCAACGCCTCAGTTGAACAACCTGACCCCAATCAAACATTGTAGATCTCTTCATAGGCTTCTTCCGTCCCAATCATCCTGAAAACTCATTCGCATCAGGAATTATCGCCCGATGGGATGAACTCAAGCAAAAAAACCTTTGGTTCCCCAAAGGCTGCGGTAACGATTTGGTTGACCTCTACTGTGTTCGAGGTGTTAACAAGCCTACATTCTACTCCCCCTGCCTCCACCACATGCCTTCGGATTTCGGACTTGTATATTCAAACCCAAACTGTGCGTATAAGCGATCCGCAGGGACATCCGCCAGCAAACTGACCAAGCCACGCGCAGGAACAGCTTCACGCAAATAGTTCATGATTTCGATCATAATCAGTTTGCCGTAACCCTTCCCCTGAAGATCGGGATGCACTGCAATATCAACCACTTGAAAAAAACAACCACCATCCCCAATGACACGTCCCATCCCGATGAGAACATCCGCTTCTCGCAAACTTACCGCAAATAAACTACGCGGCAGTCCAATCTCAGCCCCTTCTCGGCTCATCTCACTAAGCCCCGCGATCTGCCGCAGTGCTAAATATTCAACCGCGGCTGGCGGTGCATGTTCAATCTTCACCTCATTCATCCAATGTTCCCCTCTCCTGTTAGAATCTCTATAACCAGAATTAATTCTAAACTTTAGCTTTTAATTCCTTCATAACCTATGACATTTTTTCTGATGACTTGGCCTCATGCCAAGATTCCAATAACAAGACTGGTGGAATATACGTTGGCATCATCCATTGATAAGACAAATCTTTCAGCAACTCACCCAACCATAATCTCCCCTGATCATCCAGCTTCATTTTCCATCGCCCGCTGATCATCGTTTTTCCCTGAACCACAAGTTCACAGGCTTCGTCATAGGCATACTCTTTTCCTTTGTTTTGTTCGATCGATTCAATTGCTTGTTCATACAATCGTTGCTGTTCGTCTTCCTTCTCTTGGGTAAACTCGGAGTCAAACACGAGCGTAAAATCAAGCCCTTTAAACTTATGCTGATTCACTAATTCTTTAAATTCTTCTGTTACATAGATTTGGTGAGATGCAGTTTCCTTCAGCTTAAAAATCGCTGTCCCTGGTCGTATTTTAGATACATCGAAGAATATTGTATTGAATCTGGAGAAACGCCCCTTAGAGGTATACATCACATCCGAACGTTTCCAATCCACACAATCAAGGATAGTGATCACATTGACAACGTATAGATCCAAACTGTCATGCATTAATTCAAGAAACTCTACATGTGATTGTATCAAAGGAATCAATGCATCTTTTACTTCACCTGTCACAATGAGTTTTCCTAAAATGAAATCCGGGAAATCATGGTAACTCCTCTTGTTTAAAGTAATCACCTTAACCGGACTCCAAAATCCCCTTAATCGATCACCATTAAAGTCCGAGTTAAGCAAGTGCTTGGAACTTGAATCTTCTAAATTTATATCCATACTTTTTTGATGGCCACTCAGTTTGTAGACTTTCAGTATCCTCATCTTCTTTCTAACATTTCTATAGGGTAGGGGCATAGGAATATGTTAATTTCGCATGCTTATTGTTCCAGTAGATCAGCTTTATGCCAAGATTCCAATAACAAGACTGGTGGAATATACGTTGGCATCATCCATTGATAAGACAAACCTTTCAGCAACTCACCCAGCCATAATCTCCCCTGATCATCCAGCTTCATTTTCCACCGCCCGCTGATCATCGTTTTTCCCTGATCTAAAAGTTCACGGGCATCCTCATAGGCATACTTTTTTCCTTTGTTTTGTTCTATCAATTCAAGTGCAGCATCATACAATCGTTGTTGCTCCGCTTCCATTTCCTCAGTAAAGTCAGCATCATACACTTGGGAAAAACTAAGCCCTTTGAATTTATGCTCCTCAACCCATTGTTTGAACTTTTCAGTAACAAAAACCTGTACACCTGGAGTTTCTTTAATCTTAAACATACACGTCCCATGAGGTATTTTTGCAGGATCAAATACAAGCTTGTTAAAACGTGCCCATGATCCGTCTTTAAATCTCCCAATCTCAGAACGGTTATAATCAACACAATCCAAAACATTAACGACATTGAGCATAAACAATTCTTCATTATCATTTGTTAAAGGTAGAAATTCCACTTCACCTTCTAATAATCGATCTTTGTCCATCGCCTCTTTCACTCTTTTTGAGATTATAGGCTTACCAATAACATAATCAGGAAAATCATTATACGTTCTTTTGTAGAGAGTTTCTAAATTTATACTGGTCCATTCCGTTAACTTAGATTCACCATGAAAATCACTATTAATTGGGTGATCATCATTATCGACTGCTGCTAATAATTTCGATTTTTGATCATTTTTTAATGCATAAACTTTTATATTGTCCACCTCGCTAATAAATTACCTAATCCCCAATTCTAATCTTCCTTCGAGTAACCCCTTACGCACACACTCAATTCTATAAGGTAGGAGCATAGAAATAGGTTAATTTCACATGTTCATTGTTCCAGAAGATCAGATTCATGCCAAGATTCCAATAACAACGCTGGTGGAGTATACGTTGGCATCATCCATTGATAGGACAAATCTTTCAGCAACTCACCCAGCCAAAATTGCCCTTGATCATCCAGCTTCATTTTCCATCGCCCGCTGATCATCGTTTTCCCCTGATCCACCAGTTTTCTCGCATCATTGTAGCTGTACTCTTGTCCTTTGTTTTGCTCTATCGTTTCAAGTGCAGCATCATATATTCGCTGCTGCTCATCTTCCTTCTCTTCGGTAAACTCGGAATCATATACTACGTTGAAATTCAAACCTTTGAATTTATATTCTTCCACCACTTGTTTGAATAGATCGGTAACGAACACCTCTACGGTGGCGGTCTCTTTTATTTTAAACATGTATGTATCCACCGGGATTTTAGAAAAATCAAACACCAGCTTGTTAAAGTCAGCCCAAGAACCATCACTATATGTCCTGATTTCAGAACGATTCCAATCCACACAATCTAGTACATTGGTAACATTCACTACGTATAGCTCTAGTTCTTCATGCATTAAAGGAAGAAATTCTACCTCACGGGAAATACGAGGTTCAAGAACCGTTCTAACGTTTCTTTTGATAATTGGTACCCCTGGTAACAATCTAGGAAAGTCACTATATCTTTTTTTGTACAGTGTTTTCACTACTGTTGGAATCCAAATCCCCCCTTTTATACCCCCTTTAAAATCTGAACCCAGTTCATGTTGCCGATCAATATAATTTATCTCCATACAACTATCTTTATGTCTTAGTGCGTATACCCTCAATAAATCCCCTCCTCATTTTTTCTTGATCCACTGCTTCAACTGCTTGAATTCATCTACTTCCTGTGTAATAGTGAGAGAAAGCTTGCGTAAAGCATGTTCCACATACGTCAAGTTGGTTGTAAAGGAGGAAATGTTGTGTTTCAACGTTGGTTGGATAACCTGTCATCACATCCCGATGCTGCGTTCATACTACTGGGTGTGATTGCCTTGCTTCTGGCCGTTTATCTGTGGTCAGCCACAGAAATTCGTCGCAGCCATGAAAGGCGTATGCAAAAGATACGAGATACACTATACATAAGTACGAGACTTTTGGGACAACTCAGCATCGATGAACAACGAAAATGTGCAACAAGTGAACACGAACATCACGAACTGTTAAAAGCAATGCAAGCCTGCAAAACGGCCTCATGTCTCTCCCCGCAGCTTCAGGATCAGATTCGTGACTGTATTAAAAATGAGGATTCAGCCAGACTCGCCCTGATGCACAAAGCACTCGAAAGGGAATGCACCGCACTATCGGACGAACTCAGCCAAAATACACATTCCGTACACTGGGGCCGTGCGATCTGGACAATTATTCGACCTGGCGCTGAACCCGTTGCACTCGCAGCCACCGCCATTTTGATCGGAAACCTGTTCTACACTCAACGGATCGCAGGTACATCTTTAAATACCTGGGACAGCCTGTTGCCTTGGATTCAGGTCCTTTCCCTTATGCTTACGATACTTTATGGTTATTTGCTATGGTCCAGTCCAAAGCGCGGCACTTCAGGAACGTTGGTCAAATGGCTTGCACTCCTGATTGCACTGTGCTCTCTGCTTCACCTGATCGGACTGGCAGCAGCTCCATATGCGCTCGCCCTGCAACTCATCGTGTTTGCTTCAGGCTTCAGAATCACCGGATCACGTTCCCGAAGCGAACGTCCCTATGCCGGGCACACTGAAATGGATAATGACGCCAGCAATATGGCTACGCCGATACATGAGCCTATTGAAGAAGATACCTCTTCCACTGTTACACCCCGCAGATCGGGTTCGGCATCTGATAAATAACAAGTTTAAAGGAAATTGCCAAAATTTCCACACTTCAGAGTTACAACATTTTTCCGCTGGTACCCAGACGCATACAAAAACGGCTGTCCCTAAGTCATCATGACAAAAGGGACAGCCTGTTTATTTTTAGAAGTAACCATATAAGACAGAGATAAAACTGAACTATCCCTTGGCACTCGCGTTTGATCCACGAACGGAACGGGCAGAGCTGCTTCTAGCGGTATTGCCGGGTTTGGAGGCGCTGCCTGAGGGGGTATTTTCAAAACGTTTGCGCTCGGTTCGCTCCATCTGTACAATCTGTCCCTCATGAACCACGATGTGCAATGAACCAAACTCCATGTCATCCAGCTGTCCGGCAATTCGGTTTAACCATACCTCATCCACTTTTAACGGCTTAGCCACTTGAGCCGCCTCCTCTTCTCGGGTTACCACCCGTTATAATCCTGTGAGAACCTGCATTTCGTCCGTTTAATTATAATTCATTCTTATCCAACCTATATACTTGGTTTATACAATATCAGGGCTTCCAGCAGCTGTCAATTGATATTTTACTCCAAACAGCAAGTTTCTTCGGGAGCTTGTTTTCTTGTGCACTCGATCCACGCTACGCCTTTTCCGAAACAGCTTTATGCCCAAGCCAACTCTTGATTAGCAACGTAGCCAAGGCCAGAATCAGCAATAGTGAAGCCACCGCAAAAGAAGCCGAAAACTGATATTCGTTATACAAAATCTCGACGTGAAGCGGCAAGGTATTCGTTTCTCCGCGAATGTGCCCTGACACCACAGACACCGCTCCGAACTCACCCATAGCACGTGCATTACAGAGGATGATACCGTACAAGAGGCCCCATTTAATATTAGGCAATGTTACACTCCAGAAGATACGCCACCCGGAGGCCCCAAGCGTTACAGCCGCTTCTTCTTCCCGGGTGCCTTGATCCTCCATCAGCGGAATGAGCTCTCTCGCCACAAAAGGAAAGGTAATAAACAATGTCGCAATCACAATACCTGGCAACGCAAAAATAATTTTGATATCATGCTCGGCCAGCCATGGGCCAAACCATCCGTTTGAGCCAAACACCAGGACAAAGATCAAACCGCCAACGACAGGCGAGATGGAAAAGGGAAGATCAATCAGTGTGATCAGCAGCCCTTTACCCTTGAACTGGAATTTGGTGATGACCCAGGCTGCCGCCACGCCAAAAATCGTATTTAGCGGAACGGTGATTGCCGCAACGAGCAGTGTCAGCTTCAGTGCAGACCAGGCATCCGGTTCCGTCAGCGCAGCGATGTAGACACCCCAGCCTTGCTTCAACGCTTCCATAAGCACGATGACCAGCGGCAGGATCAGCAGCCAGATCAGGACGAGACTCGCAAGTCCGATCAGTAGCCATTTTACCCAAGGTGCTTCTGTTGTGGCACGATTCGTACTGCGGCCGGTTTTTACAGGTGGAACAGGACTAAGGGGGACAGAACCCGCCATAGATACACCTCCTTCGGTTTGGGTGAGTGTGCCACAAAGTGGCTGTGTATTCCGCCCGGGCCACCACGAATGGGCAAGCCGCACGGACAGAATGTGAAGTTAGAATGAGCAGTTAGCGACTGATCTTGTGGCATTACATGCCGCTGCCATCACACCCTTCCTGCCTTACGACTCCAGCGTTGCAGAGAATTAATGATCAGCAGCAGGATAAATGAGATCAATAAGAGCAGCAAGGCTACGGCTGTAGCTCCTGCATAATCAAACTGTTCCAGCTTCGCCATTATGAGCAGCGGCGCGATTTCCGTTTTCATCGGCATATTGCCCGAAATAAATACAACCGAACCATACTCACCAATACCTCTCGCAAAAGCTAACGCGAAACCCGTCAGCAGCGGTGGAATTAGATCCGGTAGCAAAATGGCACGGAATATCCGCCATCGCCCTGCACCCAGCGTCGCTGCTGCTTCTTCGACCTCGTCTTCAAGCTCTTCCAGTACAGGCTGTACCGTACGCACGACAAAAGGGATGCCGATAAACATCAGTGCGAGTGTAATCCCGACCTGAGAATATGCCAGCTTGATGCCAAGCGGCTCTAAGAATTGTCCGATCCATCCGTTTCCGGCATAGATTGCCGTTAACGCCACCCCGGCTACGGCTGTGGGCAGCGCAAAAGGAAGATCAATGACGGCGTCGAACAATCGTTTGCCGGGAAATTCATACCGAACCAGCACCCAGGCCAAAAGCAGGCCCAGGAACAGATCGATCAAAGCCGCTGCACCTGCTGTAAGGAAACTGACCCGAAACGAAGCCAGCACCCTTGGATTGGTAGCCACCTCCACCATCGTTGCCCAGGTTAATCCCGTAGAGTTTAATAACAGTGCCGTCAGCGGAATCAGCACTACCAGACTCAGATATAACACGCTGTACCCCATCGTTAACCCGAATCCCGGCAATGTTCGCCTTGCCCGGATCACGATTCCCTTGCTCATGCCTATTCATCCTCTCTGCCGTCAGCCGGTCAGGCTGGTTGGCCGCGTACAGCCCAGTATTTGCTTTGATGGGTTTGTTTTGATTTTTTTGCTTCGCTTGGGTACTTCGATTGATTGGTTTGCCTTGATTGATTCTTTTTGCTCACTTTTGATGCTGTTGCCCTTTTGTCCTTAGCTGCCCGGTACGTAAATCTGGTCGAAGATGCCGCCATCTTTGAAGTGTTTGGCCTGGGTATCCCGCCAAGTACCAAAGACATCTTTTAACGTAAACAGCTCCAGCTTCGGAAACTGATCCTTGAATTTCTCCTTTACGCTATCCAGCGTAGGACGGTAGTAATTTTCGGCAGCAATCGTCTGGCCTTCTTCGCTATATAGGTATTTGAGATACGCATTCGCCACGTCGCGAGTGCCTTTTTTGTCTACATTTTTATCCACGATCGCTACAGGAGGTTCAGCCAAAATGCTGATGGAAGGCACGACAATATCGAATTTGTCCGGTCCTAACTCTTTTACCGAAAGGAATGCCTCATTCTCCCAAGCCAGCAGCACATCGCCGATGCCACGTTCCACAAATGTCGTTGTTGATCCACGAGCACCCGAGTCGAGCACAGGCGCATGTTTGAACAACTCTGCCACGAACTGTTTTGCCTTCTCTTCGTCGTTGTTATTATGCTTCAGGGCATAACCCCATGCCGCCAAATAGTTCCACCGTGCGCCACCCGATGTCTTCGGATTCGGTGTAATCACCTGGGTGTCTCCTTTGATCAGATCATCCCAATCCTTGATGCCTTTTGGGTTGCCTTTACGCACCAGAAAAACAATCGTGGATGTGTACGGTGAGCTGTTATGCTCGTATTTATCCTGCCAACCTGCGTTAATCAGGCCTTTATCTTCGATCGCATCAATATCATAGCCAAGCGCCAGCGTAACCACATCTGCATCCAGTCCATCAATGACAGAACGGCTCTGCTTACCCGAACCTCCATGAGATTGTTTGATAGTCACTTCCTGGCCTTTCTCTTTCAGCCAATGCGCGGCAAACGCCTTGTTATATTCCTCATAAAGTTCTCGTGTCGGGTCATAGGAGACGTTGAGCAGTTCAATCGCTTTGTTTCCTTTCTTATTGCCATCTGTTCCTGTTCCCGTTGCTGCACCTGCTGTCTTTGACCCGCCGTTATCTGATCCGCAAGCCGCGAGCACCCCCGTTAACACCAATGCCAGCCCAACTAGAATTCCTTTGTGAACTCTCTTTTTCATCATCTTACACTCCCCCCGATATAAACTTGCATATCAACTCCAGGTCGGCAGAACAGCGATACGCACCAGAAAAGAACAAAAAGACGGAGGAACCCCCTGCGCACTCTTCCCATTATCAAGTCATACCAACCCCTGAGGTCGTGTATGCTTCATCGGTAAAATGCGCTGCGGTGTTCCTCCGTCTATACGGTGAGAACGTTATGCTGTTCACGTGTTTGCCTTGATGTGTCTGTCATGACTGACTCCACTAAAAAATCAGTCAATTTTATTATTCCTACCTGTTTAGTGAGTTATATACGTATAATAAAGGCAGTCTATATGACTGTCAAACATTTTTTCCGTTTTTTACCGAATTCCCGCAACTTTGATTCCCCCTCGCTGCTCTCACCATAATAAGAACGATAAGACCACTACACAGACTACCCCTGTTGGGTAAATCATATAGATTCCGGCAGCAAAAAATAATCTTGTTACCCGAATCTCTCCTGCTGGAAACCTCAGCGTCTCCGGTTACATGGAGATTGACGATATGTTGAAGCAACCTTTTGGACAAAAGGGTCGTCTATAGGGGCAAATCACTTTAAAACAAAGGGATATGAACTCTCCGGAAAAGCGAGGCGACACCGAAATGAAGAAAAATATGATTGCTGCTCTCACCGCAGGAGCTATGCTTACACTCTCATTAAGTGCAGGCCCACTCCATGCTGCACCGTCTAAATTTATGGATATTCAAGGCATTCCAGGCGCAGACAAAATTGAATCTCTGCATCAGGAGGGATTGATCAAGGGAGTTAGTGACAACTTGTTCAAACCAGAAGAACAGCTAAATACAGCACAGGGTGTTCAACTGATTGTGGACGGACTGGATTTAAACTTGAACGCCATTCGTTTTATCAAAATGCCTGTGCCAAGTGATTATTTCTCTGCTGTAAAAGATGGCGTCTGGTACAGCGATGCTTTTATCCGTGCGCAGTACAACAGTATCAAGCTGCCGCAAAATATCGATCCGTCCAAACCGCTTACCCGTGAACAGTACACCCTGTTCCTGATGCAAGCCATCGAGGCAAAAGGTGGTCTGCCTATGATCAAAATCCAGCCGATAGACATCGCGGACGAGAATGAGCTTACACCAGAATACCAAGGTGCGGTACAACGTTCCTTGGTGCTGAAAATCAGCACATTGGATGCGAATGGACAGTTTAATCCGAAACAAGCTGTTACTCGCGCTGATGCTGCCGTGATGATGTACAATGCTATCCAGCACATGCAATCCTTCCATACCCCACAAATCCCGGAGACACCGGAGAAGTAGAGCTGTTCTTTGGGCAAAATGTAGCATCGCAAAAACGAGTACCTTTCTTCCCTGGGAAGGTACTCGTTTTTTATAAGGTAATAGCAACCTTTTATAAGCTCATGATAACGCAGTGTGAATTATAAAATAACAAAAAAGCGAGCAAGACCCCTCCATAAAAGGGTCGTACTCGCTTAGAATATCACTGCTTATAATCCATGTTTTGATAGCTTAGAAAGAACCTTTTACAACCACTTCGGACAATGGGAAGCGACCTGATGGACGAGCTGGCTCAGCAGCTTTACCTACAGTGATCAGCAATGTTGGTACAAAGCGTGCAGGAATGTTGAACGCTTCGATCAATTGTTGTGGGTTGTATCCGCCCATTGGGCAAGAGTCGTAACCCAGGGAACGTGCTGCCAGCATAATGTTTTGGGAAGCAAAAGAAGCATTGCGGATCGCTTCATCACGAGCGATTTGTGGGTTTTGGTAAGCACCGTTAATCTGACCCACCAATGCGTCACGAACTTCAGCAGGCAGTGCGCCAGCTTCAACAGCTTGATCGTAGATGAATGTATTGCGGTTGGCTTCCAGATCACCAAGAACGGCAATCGTAACGGAGCTGTCCACTACTTGTGTTTGTCCGTAAGCGATAGGCAACAATTTTGCTTTGTCTGCTTCGGATTCAATCACGAGGAATCTCCAGTGTTGCAGGTTCCAGGCAGAGGGCGCTTCGGAAGCTGCAGTCAAGATTGCGTTCAGGTCTGCCTCTGGCAATACAAAACCTTTTTCATACTTTTTAACCGCGTGGCGTTCGCTGATGACGCTCAGTGTTTCATTTTTTTCAGTAACGGACATGTGTTCCACTCCTTAGTTTTGTTTGGAATATTATATTTTTACGTTCGCAAAGCACGCCTTGAAAGCCATTCCGCCCCAAGCACAGGCCTTCCGAAAATAACATCAGCGCAGACGAACGCTCCCCATCTGTGTTCACGTTATGCCCGGAATTACCTCAACTTTCAAACCATTTTACACCGGAGCATACGCCTGTTTACACTTCTCCCCCACGCCTGGCTAAGCCAGATCATGTTGCACTTCGTGCATGACATCCACAATACCAATCAGGACTTCTCTTTGGCAGATAAACCTTCCATCGGAAACGGGCCTTCTCCACGCTCAATGCTTTGCTGCACATCATGAATGGATATGCGATCGAAGTAAGCACTTAGTGCCTCTTCCCCTCCATCGTATATAGCTCCCATTACACCCTGCATATTAGAGGAGACTTTGCACGGTGAGCCCGATTCACCTGAACACCAGCTTGGACCCAGTGAACCTCCAGCGACAAGCCTGTACACTTCCCCCAGCTTAATCTCTTCACTCGGACGGCTAAGCAAGTAACCGCCATGAGCACCTTCCTTCGTCGTCAGGTAACCATGTTTACGCAGAACACTCAGAACCTTGCGGACTCTGGCCGGGTGTGTACCCACACTTTGGGACAGATCTTCACTGTTGGCCATACACTCGTTTCTCATGGATAGAAAAACAAGACAATGCACCGCAATGGTAAATTCGCTGTTCATAACTTACTCCCTTCCCGGCATATAGCACCGATGAACTTCATTCCAAGGTAAGTATAACTGTCATTATATGAATAACAGTTATGTTTGTCAACTTTTGCTCTGAACGTAATTAGAGAGCAGATTTCCTTGTTATATCAATACTTACACTCTCTCGATGTTCTTCTGAAAGCTGACTCAAAATATGATATTGAATACGTTCTATGCATAAAAAAAGTGAGCCTTTCGCTTCGCGAAGGGCTCCAATAAGATAGACATATGAAAGGGCTTACGTGATTATTATAATCGGTAATCTCCATTTTGAAAACGCTTTTTTTGTAAAGTTTTATTTTATTCGGATTAGGGGGTCATCAGGTTATTTTTAAAAACACTATTGCCAAAACTAATGCCATTAGTTATATTACTAACATCATTAGTTTTATGGAGGTTTTCCGATGCGTGTTGTCCGTGAATTCGATGTCCACCAAGTCACATTTCTTCCCCGCCTCTTCCCTGTAAATGTCTATCTGGTTGAAGAAGAAGAGAGCCTTACCCTGATTGATGCTGGGATGCCATTCAGTCTCAAAGGTATTCTGGAAACAGCCGTTTCCTTGGGGAAACCCATCACCACCATCATCCTGACTCATGCCCATGCGGACCATATTGGCGCACTTGATGGTCTTAAGTATGCGCTCCCCGATGCTGAGGTATGCATCTCTAGCCGGGATGCCCAACTGTTAACCGGTGACACATCGCTCTTGCCGCACGAGCCGCAGACCCCGATACGCGGCAGTGTGCCCAAAGGCATCCGTACGAAGCCGGATCGCCTGCTCGAGGATGGCGACCAGATCGGTTCGCTGGTCGCCATTGCTTCTTCAGGCCATACGCCTGGGCATATGGCCTTCATGGATACACGCAGCCGAGTATTGATCGTCGGCGATGCGTATCAGGTGCGCGGGGGCCTCGCCGTGTCCGGCCGCGTTCGCCCGCTCTTCCCGTTCCCTGCGCTGGCCACGTGGAATCGCGAAGCGGCACTAGCCAGCGCGAAGCGCCTGGCGGAGCTGGAACCGTCCGTGCTGGCCGTTGGCCACGGACGGATGCTTCGCCAGCCCGCGGCGGCCATGCGTGCGGCAGTCGCTGATGCTCGGCAGCGACTGCAACCAGCCGGGGGGCAGCGATGAGCCCCCGGCAAGGTCTGGATCGCCGCGCGCTGCTAGGCGCCGCGGCCCAGATCGTGGACAGCGACGGCTTTGAGGCGCTGACCCTTGCCGCTCTAGCGAAGCGGCTGGATGTGCGCTCTCCGTCGCTCTATAACCACATCAGCGGGCTTCCCGGGCTTCGCCAGGAGCTGGCGCTGATGTCAGTGCAGCAGCTTGCCCTCGCCGTAAACGCGGCTACGGCGGACCGCACGGGCGACGAGGCCATTCAGGCCATCGCCACTGCTTATATAGGCTTCGTTCGCCAGCATCCCGGGCTCTACGAAGCCTCATACCATGCGCCCGACCTGAATGAACCACAGCTCGTGGCATGCAAGACAGATCTGCTGAACATGCTGCTGCATACCTTGCAGCCATACCCCCTCACCGAAGCACAAGCATTGCATGCTGTTCGGGGGTTGCGTAGCCTCTGCCATGGATTTGCCTCCATTGAGGCACAAGGCGGCTTCGGCATGGATTTCAGTCCGGACGATAGCCTGCGTCTGACCGTGTCCGCCTTTCTCCACGGGCTGCGCCACCTTTCTGAAGACGTATAAACAAGGGCAAAGCTCACTCTGTCGGGACATACTCCAGCATGTTTAACTTATCGTTCCTATGCGCAGGAGGTAAACGTTTCTGGAGAACACTAACGCTAAGTAATCAAACAAGAGAAAACAGCCGCGACTCTCGCAAGTAACCGAACGAAGGAAGACATTCTCGGGAACTGAGCTATACCAAGTAACCGAACGAAGGAAGACACTCTCAGGAACTGAGCTATACCAAGTAACCGAAGTCTGTGTAACCAGACGAACGAAGTTCCCCCGCACCGCTTGTAGCTTCTAGCACACGCGGTGCCCCACTTCATGGCAAGCATGCCCACAACTAAGCTAACCTCCGCCGCCTGATCCGTTGAAGCTGACCGGTCTACTACAATCCCCCTCAACAAAGTTGAGGCTTCATACGTTCATCATAATTCTAACGATCACCACAGACCTTATATGCTCGATAAACAGCCTTTTGGAATTCTAACGATCACCAGAGACGCTATTTCTCAAAATCGGGTTAGAAACCGTGAAAAAGAACGAAAATTCACAAAATAAGGTTTCTCCTGATCGTTAGATTTAAAATGAGCCGAAAATGCGGCAAATAAGCTTCCTGGTGATCGTTAGCCCTGCAGGGCTTGTGCGCAGGAACAGGAGCAGGAGGTTAATGAGTTTAGATACACCATCCCACGCCTGTACATCTGTTGAAATAATGTCTTCTTAGTGCGGCCATTAGTACATCTGTTAGTACAGCCGGTCCATTTCCTCTTATTCGAATAAACGACAACTCAGCGGGAACAATACTAGAGCGTGTCTTGAAACCTACTGAAGTGCATCTTTTCCCCTTTTCGCCCCCTGCTACGTCGCTTACCCTTGACGTGCCCCGGCACGCCTGCGGGAAATTTCCTTGCTTGAAACGAAAATTCGGCAAAATCTGCTTTCTTCAGAGTTTTTCAGACACTCCATACATATTTTCCAAATAGAAACGATCAACATTGCCTGCATTTTTAAAATATATGCGTTCTATCGAACCCCTGCGTTTGTGCTATAATAGGAACTGAAAAATCAGGTCATTCGTATCTCATCCGGTAAATCGGATTACATATCATTCCAGAAAGAGGGCGTTTACGTGGCTCAAATCTCTCCGTACTACCTTCAAATCGGGGCGACCGTTGGCATGCTTGTCATGGCCTTGCTTGCCATCTTTATCCGTATGAAAGCCAGCCACAGGCCGGTCACCATCCGTAAAATTATTATTCCGCCGCTCGGCATGAGCACAGGCTTTTTTATGTTTGTTGTACCAGAGACACATGTTCCATGGTTATGGGCGCTGATCGCACTTCTGGTTGGCTGGTTTATTTTCTCGTATCCGCTTATTCGCAGCACCAAGTTTGAACGCGTAGGAGAAGAGATTTTTGCCACACGCTCCCGCAGCTTTGCCTTCATTTTGCTAGGACTTCTGGCTGTGCGCCTGATTCTGCATGAAATCATCCAGCAATATGTCAGCATTCCGCAAACAGGCGGCCTGTTCTTCCTGTTGGCGTTCGGTATGATTGTACGCTGGCGTGTATATATGTACAAACATTACAAGGAAGTGCTCGCTGTCCAGAACTAGATGGCAGCTAGAATCATCAGACTCTGCCCTGATTCTTTAGGTCTCGTTTAGGTCTAGAGCAATCAGGAAATAAACAATTAAGGTTTGAGCATCTAGCAATCACATCGATCACATTAACATCAACTTAAAAAGACACGTTCAACACACCATCAAAAGGTGCAAAGAACGTGTCTTTTGCTTTTGCGCTACTTTTGTTCTAGTTTGTTCTAGTTTGTTCTAGTTTGTTCTAGTTTGTTCCAGCCTTTGTTTTGCGCTTTTGGTTTCAATTTTTTGTTTCGTCCAGCCCTGGCTCTTACTCCTATTTCTGGTTTGTCTTCAACATCAGAATAGGAGACTCGCAGACTACAACCACTTGACCAGAACTGTCATGCGGAAGTCGCTTTGATAGGTGGAATGAATGAATTCATCCATCAACCCAAATTCAATCGCTCAACGCCATCTATTCAGGATCTGCAACCTTCACCAGCTGTTTGCCCAGATTATCTCCCGAGAAAAGACCCATGAACGCTTCCGGCGTCCGTTCGAAACCTTCCACAATATTCTCTTCATATTGCAGCTTGCCTTCCTGGATCCATTTTGCCAGCTTGGCACGGCCTTCCTTAAAGGACTTGGTATAATCGCCCAGCAGGAAACCTTTCATCAGCGCCGTGTTGGTTAAAAGTAACGTCTGTGGACGCATGCCAATGTCCGGCTTCTCCAGATTATAAGACGAGATCTGTCCGCACAGCGGAATACGTGCATTCCGGTTGATATGACGCAGCACCGCATCCGAAATGTCACCGCCGACATTGTCGAAATATACGTCGACCCCGTTTGGACAAGCCTTTTCAATCGCTGCCGACATATCTTGCTCTGTCTTGTAGTTGAGCACAACGTCGAAGCCGAGCTTTTCTCTCAGATAAGCGCATTTATCTTCAGAGCCTGCAATACCGACCACACGCGCACCGACAATTTTACCGATCTGGCCTGCAATCATACCTACAGCCCCTGCCGCACCAGAGACAACAACCGTCTCACCGTCTTTAGGTTTGCCGATATCCTCCATGCCGAAATAAGCGGTTAAACCGGTCAGGCCCAGTGCACCCAGATAGGCTGTAATTGGAGCCTCGTCCGAATCAATTAGTGACAGATCGGTCGTATTGACCGCAGCATATTGCTGCCATCCCCACATCCCCGTAACCAGATCACCTTTGCGCAAATTCGGCTCGGATGATTCCACAACCTGCCCAATTGCGCCCCCCTTAATGACTTCGTTCAAGGCGTATGGCGCTGCATACGATTTCGTATCTTTCATTCGTCCCCGCATGTACGGGTC
The DNA here is from genome assembly GCF_052114825.1 of Paenibacillus sp. 2TAF8. NCBI lineage: Bacteria > Bacillati > Bacillota > Bacilli > Caryophanales > Paenibacillaceae > Paenibacillus > Paenibacillus sp. 2TAF8. The sequence continues at coordinate 188,342 of NZ_JBFRFN010000007.1, read as the reverse complement.
AACCGACAAATATAATGTACGAACCAGCACTTGCCCAGCTTCCGGTTCAGGTAACGGCGTCTCAACGAATTCAAAATTCTCTTTGGAAGGAGCCCCTTCAGGACGGGACGCCAGTACGATCTGTTTGTTTACACTCATCAAAATAACCTCCTGATTCCCAGTGGCTTCAAGGTCAACCCTTGTCATCTGCAGTAACGCAGGTACACCACTGGCTCTATGTTGATCTTTCATAATAGTTTAAACCGAAACAGGCGGATCACAAACGTGGGCCGCCCGGAAATATATTAATATCTTCACATGATTGCTCTGAACCATGCTTAGTATCGTTTTTTCAAGCATCCTTATTAGGAATCTCAGTTATCCAGCCTTATCGCTTTTCAAACTAACTTTACCTATCAACCATCTTATTGCGCGGTCAGAATGATTGGTCCATCGGCTGTAATCGCAATGGTATGTTCATACTGAGCGGACAGACTCCCATCCAAAGTACGTGCAGTCCAACCATCTGAATCCAGCTTGCTGCGGAATGTTCCGATATTCAACATCGGTTCAATGGTGATGACCATGCCTTCCTTAAGCCGCGGACCACGATGCGGTGGGCCATAGTGAGGAACCTGAGGTTCTTCATGCATCTTCTCTCCGATACCGTGTCCAATAAATTCACGAACCACGGACAGACCTTCTCCTTCAGCATACGTTTGAATAGCATGCGAGATGTCTCCGATCCGGTTACCGACAATAGCAAGCTCGATGCCTTTATATAGAGAGTTTTTCGTCACGTCCAGCAAATGCTGCGCTTCAGGACTTACATTCCCCACAGCATAAGACCAAGCCGAGTCTGCCAGCCAGCCATTCAAATTAACGACCATGTCGATCGTGACGATATCGCCGTCTTTCAGCACATATTTTCCCGGAAAGCCGTGACAGATCACGTCATTAACCGACGCACATGTCGCATAAGGATATCCATTGTATCCCTTTTGCTCCGGTATAGCGCCATTTTTCTTCATAAATGCCTCTGCGAACTGGTCGATTTCCTGTGTTGTAATCCCCGGACGAATCAGTTTTGCGATCTCTCTATGGCACGCCGCCAGGATTTCGCCTGCTTTTTTCATATATTCAATCTGTTCTTTAGTCTTTATCGTGATCATGCCAACTACTCCTTGTCCGTTATGTTCTTATCCTGTCTTCTATTGTAACGCGAAACGCTCAAAATAAAAAATTCCCTTAACTTAACCAACATCCTATTATACGCCAAGCTACGAATGTAGGAGTACCTTTTTTCTCAAAAACACGAAACCCGTCTTGGATAAGCCACGTATTAGCATAAAATAACTGAAAACGAAAGGATGAACGACTCATGTTTAAGAAGCTTATAGGCAAACTTATCGACTCCAAGTCCTCATCTCACCATAAACGTTACAGTTCCTCCAATAGACGATCCTATAAAAAATACAGCAGTTCCTCCGGCAAACGCAGCTACAAGCGCTATTCCTCATCAGACATGAAGTACAGGGATCAGCGCCAGGGGTCAGGTTATTACAAAAACAGAAAACACAGCTCCAGCTAAGCGTAACAATGGATTTTGCCGGAAGGGAAAACCTTGGCTTGATTTTGACTTGATTTAGCTTGAGCCTGACTCTCGGACTCCAACTATAATAAAGGGATGTTCGCCGATACCGTACTCACGGTCAGCAGAACACCCCTGTTATTTTTATAAATACGCGCTTAGCTTCGTCCGCTTGCACACGTATATCTTAAAACAATAATAGCTTCAAAGATTTCATCTCGCGCTGAAGCTCTCCTGCCCCGCCATCATAACCTGGGCGAAGTCCAAGGAGCCGCTCCAGCATTTCATGCAGTCCAGGCGTAAGCCGAAGCTCTTCCTGCCAGCTGGCAGGAGTGCTGCCTTTCTGCGGCTCGTAGGCGGAGTACAACATGAAAAGTAGAAAGTGACCGATATCCTGCAGATCCTGATCCGGTGTAGCCGGTTCATCTTCAGGCTCAGGCATATCTTTCATTCGGCGTTTTAACTCTGGCAACAACGGCTCCCCCAAGCGTCTTGCCAGGCCAAAATCAATCAAATGTACTCGTCCCTCTCGTACAATGACGTTAGGGATTCGCACGTCGCCATGAATGAATCCCTGCTGATGTACATGAGCTACCGGTGCTAGTAGCTGACAAGCAAGTTCCACGCATTCAAGCTCTGTATATTGCTTTCCTTCTTCGAAGATCAATTGTTCCAACGTCTGTCCCCGCACATACTCTGTCACCATATAATTTCGTCTTCGCACGTTAAAAGTATCCAGAAGCTTAGGAATCGCTGGATGATACAGATGTTGTAACACATCCGCTTCCCTGTTCAGCAGCCTCGCAGCAAGCCTCCCCTTACTCGGCTTCGATTCCTTCAACGCGACTTCCTTTCCCGTCTGCTGATCCACACACAGATAGGTCAGTCCATAACTCCCAATACCTAGAAGCTCCCGTATCACATAACGCTCCCCTATGATCGTCCCTTGCCGCCCGGGGCGGTCTGTAAATAATCCGATCAATCTTTGCCAGCTTCGCTCCAGCTCCACGTTGCCTCCCACGCCAGCTTTCTGATGTCTGATCCGGTTTCCTCTCCTGTCATGAGAAACAGCTGATCAGCGGCTGGACTTCATGTTGGTATTGGAGCTAATTATAGCAGGCTGTATATGTGAAATCACGATCATCCATCATGTAGAATCATTTAGGCTTCATTATGTTTCTTTGGCATCAAGCCAAACAACATGCGAAGCGAAGTGATTTTGGACTTCCGTTTGCGGCCCTGATAACTGCGCAGATTAGTCACGAGTTCGCGATCTCTTTCCTCCTCCAGCTTCTCGTTCATCCACTGACGTTGCTTCTCCATCTGTTCCTGAAGCGCAAGATGAGTCTCCGCCAGATGCTGAAGTGTCAGCTCCAGTTCATCCACCCGATGCTGTAACACCTGCACGCGGTCGTCCTCTTCCGGCTTGGGTTCAACCGCACCGTAAGTGACCTCACTTACAAGCTGGCCGAGTCCTTCATAGGACCTCAATTGCCCGTACTGATCCACCTCCAGCGGCGGTAATGGATCAGATCCAGATACAATCATACTGGCTGCAGCACACTGCTGCTCTGTTTGCTCACGAATGGCTTGGACAGACTGCTGTTCTGTTTTCCCTTCTGCTGGGGATAGCACCGTAACCACTGCATCAGCCAGCGGCAGGTTATGTTCTCTAAGCTCAGTCATCAGACGTTCAATGCACTCGATATCATCGGATTTAAACAATCTGGATTTATTCGCAGAACGTTCAAAACGATATCCCTGCTCCTCAAGTGCTGCCGCATATTTTCGAAGAGTACTGGCACCTATTCCCAGGCTCTTAGCCGTTTCCGTCGTTGCTCCTACTTCTTCAATCATCATGAATTCCCTCCCGGTATGAAGTCTTTTGGGCTTGCAAAATAACGACTTTAGCGCTCCTGCAACGAACTGTCATCGGATCGGGTGACCTTTCTCCTGCACAGTAAGGACTGTGCACATGAAACCTTAAACAATCCTAAAACAACCTTCTACATGTAACCCGCCAGTGCTTCTCTTTTGCATGTCGGTAAGTATTCGTCAATCTGCTTGCAGAACCCTTTGACGGTTTAGTTCTGTTTCTGAGGATTCGTAAGAAGTTTTGTCAGGTACATATTTCGCATAAAATCCTCCTCATCCGACAAGCTACAGGAATGCTGTCGTGTCGAAAACCTTTTATGCAAATGCCGTCTAAATTTCGGTGTGAATCGAATTGATGTCAATTTTGTTAACTCCATTACTCCAATACGCTCCCGCGACAGAGGAAATCATTGCTGTATAGCTTTTCCATGTGTTATCTTATGTAACGTAGAATTGAATACCAGCATAAAATAAAGCACCATACTTAACATAACAATAATCAAGTAACGGATAAATCCAATGTAAACGGAGGCTGAAGGCAGTGTTAGGCAAATCAGGGAAAGTGGCGGTCATCGGGGCGGGTCTTGTAGGTTCAAGTTGTGCATATTCGATGATCAATCAATCGATATGCAGGGAGATTATGATGGTCGATCGGACGTATGACCGTGCGGTAGCACAGGCACTCGATTTTTCCCATTGTATGGACTTTACTCACAACCGAACAAAAGTATACGCAGGAACGTATGACGATTGCGGCAGTATGGATGTCATCATTTTGACCGCAGGAGCCAATCCAAAGCCTGGACAGACCAGACTGGATGTTCTGGAGGAAGCAGAGTCCATTGCCAAAGATATCGTGGTCCCGATCATGAACAGTGGTTTTAACGGCATCTTTGTTGTCGCAGCCAACCCCGTGGACATTGTTACGTATATGGTATGGAAATTGTCCGGTTTGCCGCGTGAGCGTGTCATCGGTACGGGAACTTCAATTGACTCTTCACGGCTCAAAACATTGCTCTCCGAGGTATTCTCCATTGACCCACGCAGTGTACACGGCTACGCACTCGGTGAGCACGGCGAGTCCCAATTTGTGGCTTGGTCACATGTTACCATTGGCGGCAAGCCTATTCTGCACATTTTGGATCAACACAAGGAACGGTTCAAACATCTGGATCTGGACGATATCGCCAAAAAAACGAAGGATGCGGGCTGGGAAATTTTCACCCGCAAAGGATCAACTCAATTTGGCATTGGGAATGCACTTGCCCATATTACTCGATCCATCCTGAATGACGAGCATAAAATCATTGCCGTTTCCGCGATTCTTGATGGCGAATATGGACAGCGGAATGTATGTGCAGGAGTGCCTGCGATCATCGGGGAGGGCGGCATTCAAGAAATTATCGAATTAAATCTCGATCAAGCGGAGGTTGAGAAATTCGAGCGTTCCTGTGAAATTTTGTCCGGTAATATTAACCGCCTAACCATCGCCTAAGTCTCCGTAAATTCTGGGTAATAACAGGTCTAATCTGCGAGCTTGTTGCAAAATACAATACAAAAAACAACCTTCATCTCACCACATTGTGGAAATGAAGGTTGTTCTGCTACACCTATCTTTTTAATCCGCTCTACTCCATCCAATTATTTACACAAGCATCTCGAATTAATTAGATCCAATTCGTGGCTCATCAGAAGGTCCCCATTGCTGAAGGACACGCTTCAACTCACTTAGCATAACGGGTTTGCTGATGAAATCCCGCATGCCTATCTCCAGACAAGCCTCTTTGTCTTCCCGCTTAGAATTGCCTGTTACTGCAATAATTGGAGGAATCCTATCCTCAGGAATCAGCCGGTGTAACAGATTCGTGGCTTTGAGCCCGTCCATCACAGGCATATGAATATCCATCAGCACAATATCATAGGCATTCTGCGAGATGGCATCAATCGCTTCTACACCATTAGTGCACACATCAGCCTCATAGCCCAGTTTCTCCAAATATTCCTTCAAAATCTTCCGGTTGACCGGATGATCTTCCGCCACAAGAATCCGCATAGCCACCTTGTCACTTTGACGTGTACGGTCGTGCTGGAACTCACTTGCAGACTTTTCACCTGATGCTTCAACACGCGTTGTTGGAATGGCAAACCGGAAAATGGAACCTTTCCCCTCAGTACTCTCCACACTGATACTACCACCCATAATCTCAACAAGTCTCTTGGAAATCACAAGCCCAAGTCCTGTACCGCCATATTTTCGGTTGATTACCGGGTGCAGCTGGGAGAACGACTGGAACAGTTGATCCAGCTTGTCGGCAGGAATCCCTATCCCTGTATCCTCCACGGCAAAATCCAACACACTATCCTCTGGTCTGCTTCCCTTGATAATATCGACGGTAATATCAATGCTCCCCTGATCTGTGAACTTCAACGCATTGCCAACAAGGTTGACCAGAATCTGCCGGATTCGCATCGAATCCCCTGCCATATAGTCAGGGATACTCGGATTAAGACGGAAACGAATATCCAAATGTTTCTCGTCCGCTCGCGGCTTGAACAGCTCCGCGACCTGCTCCAGCATCTTGCGTAGCGAAAATGGCTCATAGGCCAGTGCCATTTTACCTGACTCCAGCTTACTGAAGTCCAGAATATCATTCAGGATGTTCAGGAGCGCATCGCCGCTATCTTGAATGATCTGAGCATACTCTCGCTGCTCCTCTGACAAGTCTGTACCCACCAATAGCTCGGTCATGCCAACAATTCCGTTCATTGGTGTCCTGATTTCGTGACTAACGAGAGAAAGAAACTCGGACTTGGCCTGTGCAGCCAGCTCGGCTGTCTCTTTGGCACGAACAATCTCACGTTCACCAGTAACGTCATTAAAGACAACCACTGCACCTCGAATCTGACCTTCATCTATAATTGGAGTGACCTGATATTGAACGAGGAAGCTGCTGCCGTCTTTTCGCCAGAACACATCCTCTGTCACTGAACGTGCAAGTCCATCCAGCACGGTCATATGAATGGGACATTCTTCTTTTGGGAAATAGCTTCCGTCTGCACGGGAATGATGAATAATAGGGTGCGAGCTTTTGCCAATGAATTCATGAGCTTCATAACCAAACATCGAAGCGGCAGCCGGATTCATAAACATCGTAACACCATCCGCATCCAGTCCGTAAATCCCTTCAGTAACCGTATTTAGAATCAGCTCATGCTGCTTGCTCAGCTCCTGAATACGCTCCGTATACTCCTTACGCTCGGTTATATCGGATACAATACCGTAGGCACCCACCATTTCGTTATCCACAATAATGGGCACATTGGTTACTGAAACTTCGATCTTTCGGCCACTGGAACTCACAACACGAGTCTCGTAGTACTGAGGCTGCCCCTGCTTGACAAGCTCAAAGGAGGCTTCGCCCTTACGCATTTCTCTCTTGTCGAGATTGGACAGAAAGGACTGTCCAATCAGCTTACTACGCGGGATATCTAGCATCTGCACCATATTGCTGTTCACCGAGCTATACTTCCCTTCCAGATCCAAGGAATAGGCCGCAGCCGGATTATATTCAAACAAGGATTTGTAGCGCTCGCGACTTTCCCGAAGACGTCTGTCCGCATCCATTTGCTGAGTAATATCCCTGCTTATACTGACAATCTGCGCTATCTTACCATGTTCTCCAGCTACGGGCTTTGCCAGTGTCTCCATCCAGATATAATGTCCATCCTTGTGTAACACTCTCATCTTACACCCATTACCAATATTCGAAATGAGCAAAGGGTCCGGATAATCCCCGGGGTAACAGTAGGATTTAAACGATTTTCCTGTGACTTCCTCCGGCTCATAACCAAGCAGTGTACGAACAGATGGAGAGACATACAAGAGTTCGCCATCTATGGCACAGGTTGTAATCAGATCTTGTGCATGTTCGGCAAGCACCTGATACTTCTCCTGTGTCTCCTGTAGCTCTTGTTCGATGATCACCTTGTCTGTCACATCCTTGGCAATACCGTAGATGCCAACGACATCGTCACCTTCTGTAATCGGTATATAGGTCACCTGTGCATGCTTCACAGAACCATCTTTATGATAGAAAGCCATCGATTCACTGACTGAATGTCCAGCCACTACATCTTCGATGAATTGTATTCGTCTGTTCTCACTTTCAGGCGGGCTGATGCGATCCCGACTCACCCCTGCAAGCTCTTCAATCTTGTAACCGGATAACCGTTCAAAGGAAGGGTTAGCATCGATATGATTGCCTTCAATGTCCATGACATAGATGGCATCCGGGTGATTAAAAAACAATGATCGGTAAGAGCTACCCTCAGAAATAATTCGTTTCAGGGTTTCCGTTTTATTACGATCCAAAGGCCTACCCCTCTTTTCTCAGCCAAATCTTCTTTTCACAATGAGTTTGCGCCACTTTTGGCTGTAAACAGGCTTACCCTCGAATAACCATGTTCGCCTAACTAGAAACAGCTTTTTTTATTTTACCAGATTCTCGTCTAATTTTGCTTTTATTAGAGGATAAAATCTACATTAATCTGGAGGAAAAAGTTGGGATATTCATTCTAAGCATTGACACAAAAAAACCTAAGGCTGCAGACACACCAGTTCATTGGATGCCCAGCCTCAGGGGAGATTCATTGATTATTCTCATCGTACAAATACTTTATACTTCCTTCTTGGAAAAATAGATCATACCGATCGCAATAAATAGCACGGCGCTGCCACCTACTACGGTTAAAAGTGTACCCAGTGGAACATTGAACGCGCCAAACCCTGTTCCCTCAATTGGAAGCATAAGAATCATCGGTTGCGCCCAAGGATAATATGGGCCATATGTTGCGGAGTTTGCAACCAGAATGTTAGGTATCGTTAGCGCGAAGTTCAAGGCAAGCGGCGCGGCGAAACTACTCCAGATTAGAGACACAAACATCTGTAATGCTGCAAGCGGGATACATGCCAGAAGTCCGAGCAGCATTTTGCTCACAAGAAATCCCCAAGGTACCGGTGATTCCATCCCATGAATCAACCCTGTCAATACGATACTTCCAAATAGAAGCAACTGTGTACAGGCCAGGAGTAGCAACACCATCGTGAATTTGCCTAAATATACACCTGTACGTGTAAGCGGCAGAACCAAGAGCTGTTTCCATCCACCTCCTGCATGTTCAAAACGGCACACAAATGAGGTGAACACACCTGTCAGCATTGGCAACAAGAGCATACCGTGAATCATCACCATGGCTGACATCAATGCCCTCCAATCACCTGATGGGGAAGATAACAGACCAATGAGCAGTGCGATCAAGGGACTGATTAGAACCAAAAGCGAGATTGGCGATTTGGCCATTTTCAAACGTTCCGCTGATAAGATACGCAAATAGGTTGTAGCAAAATTCATATCAGGCCACATCCTTCCGGCTGAAATGCATCATGCCTATCAGCAGAATGATGATTCCTAATCCTGCACCCATCCCTGCGTAAAGGTACGCGTTAGGAGCACTCCACGCCATCTGTGCCCAAGCCAGTGGAAATTGTGGAGAGATCATGAGTGAGAACATACCGGTGATGGCAAGAATAATGCCGAACGTAACCGGTAGCGCCTGATTTTTGGATACTAACGTTAACCATAACTCAACAGATAACACCGGCAGGGCGCCAGCTAACGGCATAAGTCCCAGCTTCAGAGCCTGCCCCCAAGGGATATCCTTGGCATCGAAACCAAGTACAAGCCCAAGACCTACAATACCTGCTGTCAACAACAAACAGGAAATGATGAGCAGGAGACAAGCCAGCAAGAACTTAGCCAGATAAACCGCAGGTCTGGGAATAGGCAGTGCAAGCAATTGCTTCCACGAGCCTTGCTCATGCTCAATGCCGGCGATCATCGAACTCAGAATGGTCGCGCCCAGCATTAAAGCGAGTGGCACAAAAACAATCACGTTACCCAGCAGTCCTCCCCACAAATTATCGGCATACTGCTCTTTTAGATAATCCAGCCGTAATCCGAAATTCAAAGCCTGCATGGCCGTTAACCCAATTGGCGCGAGAAAAACCAGAAACCAGATACCTTTGCCACGGATTTTAAGCCAGTCGGCTGATAATGCACGTCCTGTCATAGGGAAGCCCCCTCGCCAATGACACGCATGAAGAGATCCTCCAAAGACTGTCTCTGTTCCTCGACCCGATATACATCGTGGTCCTGTTCAATCAAACGACGTACCAGCAGAGCAACTGCGCTGTTATCCATGTAGGGGAAGGTAAGCTCGGCACCTTGTCTCTGACCAAATTGTCCCTGCTCACGAGCAAGCTTCATGGCTGCCTCCGGTTCCGATACCGTGAGCCTGATTGAGCTGCCTGTCTGACTGTGCAGACTCGCCATCGTATCCTGCATCACCATTTTTCCATCTCGTATGATGCCGACACGGCTCGCCATCTGCTCCACTTCACTAAGCAAGTGACTGGATACAAGAACGGTGATGCCATGCTCCAGCGGCATGCGTTTGATAAGTTCCCGAATCTCCTGAATACCTGCGGGGTCAAGTCCGTTGGTTGGCTCATCCAGAATAAGTAGTTCCGGGTCGCCTAATAACGCGCTGGCAATGCCCAAACGCTGTTTCATCCCAAGGGAATACCCTTTTACATTTCGTTTAGCATCTTTCGTCAGATCAACAATAGATAACACTTCCGCAATTCTTGACTTGGGTACATTGATAATGCGGCGTAACACCTCAAGATTTTCTACCGCATTCAAATGACCATAATAGGAGGGGTACTCCACCAGGGAACCTACGCGACGTAAAATGTCCATACGTTCCTTCCGAATATCTTTATCGAAGACACGGATGACACCTTTGGTCGGTTTAATCAATCCGAGAAGCATACGGATCGTTGTTGTTTTGCCGGCCCCGTTGGGACCGAGGAAGCCGTAGATATCTCCCTTTTTAATATGAAGGTCAAGTTCACGAACCGCTGCACGGTCCTTGTATGTTTTCCATAAATTCGCTGTTTGAATAATATTTTCGCTCATTCATTATCACCTCGGAACTATCGTAACCCTCCAAGGTTAAAGCAAGCGTACGTCCAAGTTTAAGTTTAGTTTAAAAAGAAACCTCTGCTTTCTGGGGCTTAAAGTTCCAGTTCGTCATCTTTTCCGCTGTACAGATAGGTTCGAACACCGCTATCTGAGCTATCCACTCGCTTCCGTAGCCCCATCTCACGAATCAGTAAATCTACGATAGACAAGCCAAGTCCTGTACCTTTCGTACCCGAATCCGGCTGAATCCCCGGCCCGTGATCCTCGATCACTACGGCAGTTTGGCCTTGTATCTGCTCGGTAGATATGCGAATAAACTTGCCGCTCGCCGCATGACGAACTACATTTTGGAACAGATTATCCAGCACACGTCTTAAGCCTTGCTCATCTACATCCCAAATTAACGGAGTTTCCGGTAGATCAATATCGATCTCGAACTCCTCTTTCTCCCACACCGGGTACCAGGAGGCTGCAGCTTCTCTAATCATCCGCAGCACATCTTTCCGCTCCAGCTTTAATGTGTACCTTCCACTAGCCAGCAGATTAAAAGAGAGCATATTATCGATCAATTCACCGAGATCTTGCATTTTGCCTTCCATACGGCTCAACGCATGAACACCTTGTTCACTGAGGTTTTCTTTGTGTAATGCATGCATGTGCCCTCGAATTACGGTCAATGGTGTTCTCAAATCATGCGATAATCCTGCAACTAACCGTTTACGTAGCTGTTCTTCTTCCCGCTCACGCTGGCGGCTGCCCGTTAACTGATGAACCATCTGGTTAAAGGACTCCTCCAAATGTCCAATCTCATCCGACCTTCGAACATCTACAGGAAGCGGTATACCCTCCTTACTCGGAGTGACCATTGCTGACTGCAAATGAATCAGCCTTTTGCGAATTTTAGCGAAGAATAAAACGGACATAATGATAAAGATCACAAACACAATCAGCATCACTGCCCCAAAATAGACAAATTCGAGTAGCCCGTTACTGGAGGACTTCTGGAGCATGTTACGAGGGATTTCTATGACCATAAACCCTTGTCCCTTATTTACATTCCCCCCACCAATAAAAGCTACAATGGTTAGAGGATCACGAAAATTTGCTTTTTTCATGAACTCTACCGTGTAATTTGCGGTCCATACTGCAGGAATTCGGGTCTCTTCCGTCTTGCCGGTTGGCAGAGGCCATTTCAACACAACATCTGTACTTGGAGCCTCCGGCTTCCCTGATGTCATGTCCAAAGGTTTGGATGACCTCGACTTCAACACCTTCGTCCCTTCTCCACCAAGCACCATTGTCGTTCTGCCTGTTGCGTCTACACGATACATGGCTGATTTGGGATACTTCTTCTGCAGCTCTTTCATTCGCGCATTAATAATTGAATCAGATGATCCATCCAGTTTTTTAGATTCAATTGCCCAAAGGCTGGTGATTTGATCAGAGTCACCGTAAGGCGCATCTTCAACAGGATTTACATGATTGATAATTACAACGAAAACCGTAGCTACCACAGGGACCACAACAGGTACAAACAGTACAGCCGCCAAAATCAGAAGCATATATCTGGACATCAGAGATCGTCCAAACTTTATTTTGGGCCGCATAGGCCGTTCCTTGTTGCTTTCTCTGTTTTGTTCGGACTTTCTGGCCTTCCGTTCTTTCACCCACTTGATCATGGCTTCTTCACGCGGTAACCTACACCGCGCACGGTCTGAATAATAACCGGATTCGCCGGATCAAGCTCCAGCTTCTCGCGCAAATGCCGGATATGCACCATTAACGTTTTGTCCCCGTCCAGATAAGGCTCGTTCCAGACCGCTTCATAAATCTGTTCTTTGGTACGGATCATGCCCATATGCCGGAGCAAATAAGCGAAGATGTGGAATTGTTTGCCTGATAGTATAATCTCTTCTCCCGTCTGCTCATTGACGATCCGGTTATCTTGCTCATAGATCGACAGATGATCGAGCGTAAGAACGGCTTCACTGGATACCACCGTGCCTGCCTTCCGTAGCTGAACCTCGATTCGCGCAGCAAGCTCGTCCGGATGGAACGGTTTGGTCACATAATCATCGGCAAAATCAAGCCCATGCAGTTTGTCATCAATGGATGTTCTAGCCGAGAGCATGACGATGGGCACAGCAGGATGTTCTTTTTTTAAACGTTGCCCTACCGTAAACCCGTCAAGCCCCGGCAACATAACATCCAGTATGACCAGAGAACAGTCTAACGCAGCCTCAGCGGCACCTTCACCACTTCCAAGCCAGACAACCTCATACCCGCGCTCCTCCAGATCTTCCCTCACCCATGTTGCAATTTCCGTATCATCCTCGATGTATAACAGTTTAGTTTTCATCTATGTACTCGTTTCCTTTCCATCCTCTTTGGGTTAATGATATATCTGGGCAAAGTTGCTTATCTGTATTGATTTTAGTTTTGATATTGTGACTTTGATTTCGAAGTAGAGACGCTTTCTCGCTAGATTAAATGCAAACCCAACTGCACAAGCTACAATGTCTGTTACCTTGGCTTGATTGCCATCTCAAATTGATTCGTTGGAGTCAGCCTTCTCTTTTTATACCTTCATTATAACGCAATCTGCAGTTACGTAGTATGAGGCCACATGTTTCAATAATTACGATTTACATACTCTACGCACTTCCTGAATGTCTAATATTCTTTACTTTTTATACTTCATTTACATCTGACGGGAGGAACTTCACATGCTGCTCGAAGCTATATTTCATCAACCCAAACGGAACTGGGCTTATGCCTATGATCAGGATACAATCCGCTTGCGTCTGCGTGCCAAAAAGAATGATCTCACCGAGGTGTATGCTCTGACAGGAGACAAATATGCATGGGAAGAAACCCGAGATATGGTTCCTCTGACCAAATTCACGTCAGACACTATGTTTGACTACTATGAAGGGGAAGTGAAACCGCCATATCATCGATTGAAGTATGCTTTTCTGCTCAAAAGTGGCGATGAACAGATCTGGATGACCGAGACGGACTTCCAGGAAGAAGAGCCGGGGGATCCGGGCCGCATGTTCCAGTTCCCTTATATTCATGCCGGAGCTGTTTTCACACCCCCGGCGTGGGTGAAAGATGCCGTGTTCTATCAGATTTTCCCCGAGCGATTCGCAAATGGCGACGCTTCAATTAATCCCAAAGAAGTCGAACCTTGGGGCGGCGAACCTACGCCTTTCAACTTCTTTGGCGGTGACTTGCAAGGTGTGATCAATCATCTCGATTACATCAGTGAACTGGGTATCAACGCAATCTACTTTACTCCTATCTTTGAAGCTACAACCAATCATAAATATGATACCGAAGACTATCTTCGTGTAGACCGTCATTTCGGTGATGCAGATACAGTGAAACATTTGGTGAAGCTGTGCCATGAGCGTAGCATTCGTGTGCTGCTGGATGCGGTGTTCAATCATTCAGGCAAAACGTTCGCCCCCTTCCTCGACGTGCAAAAATACGGTTCCGATTCCAAATACAAAGACTGGTTCCATGTGCATGAATTCCCGCTGGACGTGAAGGATGGCATTCCGACCTATGAGACATTCGGCTTTGAACCCCATATGCCTAAGCTGAATACGGAGAATCCCGATGTGAAGGCCTACTTGCTGGAGGTAGCCGAGTATTGGATTAAAGAAGTAGGCACCGACGGCTGGCGCCTCGATGTAGCCGATGAAGTGGATGATGCCTTCTGGCGGGATTTCAGACGTGTCGTCAAGGCAGCCAACCCGGACGCCTACATTCTGGGCGAGATATGGAACGAATCTTCTGCCTGGCTGCAAGGTGATCAGTTCGATGCTGCGATGAACTATCCATTCACCTCAGCTGTAAATTCTTTCTTTGTGGAAGAAAAGATGCACGCCGAACAATTTGCCAATGCCATTGGGCGCCAGTTATCCCGCTACCCGCTCCAGGCGAGCGAGGTGGCGTTTAACCTACTGGATAGTCACGATACGCCTCGCCTGCTTACGTTATGCGAAGGGGATCAACGCAAGATGAGGCTGGCTGCCTTGTTCCAATTCACTTACATGGGGGCACCCTGCATCTATTATGGTGACGAGATTGGCCTCGACGGCGAACATGATCCGGGATGCCGTAAATGCATGGAATGGGATGAAACGAAGCAAGATCGGGAGTTACTCGGCTTTTATCAGAAGTTGATTGCTCTACGTTATGCGCATCCTGCACTGCGTGCAGAAGGCACGGTTCGTTTCCTGCAAGCTCAGGCAGGCGGTAGTCAGGTTGTGATGGAGCGCCAAAGTGCAGATGAGCGCATTCTGGTTCTGTTCAACCGTTCGGAGGAAACCGCCATCGTTGAACTGGATGCAGGAAGCCAGCCTTGGACTGAGCTGTTTGAAGGTAATCATCGCACCGCTCTGGACAACGGCGTGCTTGCAATCGAACTGCCTGCCTACGGCTATGCAGTTATGTGCACCGAAGTAGAGTAGAGCAGGGTGCATTGAAAAGGGCCTAAATAAAAACGTCTACCTCACCCTGTTGGACTGTTGATAGCAGATAAATAGCTTGGCTGATCTATCATCCCAAACCAAAATAAACTAAAACAAGCGTTCTGCAATCCTGAGCTATTCAGGTTGAAGTACGCTTGTTTTTTATAATTTATTCGTGTTATGTGGTGTAACGACCATACTATTTACTATCACTAGTCGATAAGCACCCCGAATCAATTCCTAATCCCATGACCCGGCAAGCTCTTATTACTTCTCATCCATTTCCGGTTGTACTCCCGGTGCTTCTGAATCTGTTTCTGATGTCTCTTCCGGCTCTGCCCGCTTCGCCTTAGGTTTCGCCAGCTTCTGCATCATCTTGCGGCCTGTAGGTGTCTGGGCCAGCCCACCCTGCGCTGTCTCGCGGTGACGGCTTGGCATGGCACTGCCTACCTCCAGCATAACGTCGATCACTTCGTCCGACGGAATGGCACTGCGTACGCCAGCGAGCGCCATATCAGCCGCAGCCAGTGCAGTAACGGCTCCGAGTCCGTTGCGCACAATACAAGGAATCTCTACAAGCCCGGCAACCGGATCACAGATGAGGCCCAGTGTATTTTTCAAAGCCAAGCCCACAGCATGCACAACCTGCTCCGGTGTTCCTCCACGAAGTTCCACCATGGCTCCGGCAGCCATGCCGATCGCAGAGCCAACCTCGGCCTGACAACCACCCTCAGCACCAGAAATAAATGAATTGTTGGCAATAACATAACCGATGGCTCCGGCGCAGAACAATCCATTCACCAGATGTTCATCCGTCCAACCGAAGCGTTCCTGCGAGCTAATAAACACACCCGGAATGATGCCGCAAGATCCTGCCGTTGGCGTAGCCACGATACGTCCCATGGAGGCATTCACCTCCGATACACACAGTGCATAGGCCATAGCAAGGGCAGAAGCATCACCAGAGCATGTCTCGCCTTGGCGAATGTATTCGGCCATCTTTTTCCCGTCTCCACCTGTCAGTCCGCTCCGCGAGGTTGTATCTTCTGTAAGTCCTTTACGAACCGCTTCCTTCATCACCTGGTAGTACTCCGACATCTGTTTCACCACGTCAGCTTCCGGTGTATTCGTCTCCTGCACCTGCTCTTCAATCATCAGCTGTGCAATCGTTTTGGACTCCGCAGTGCAGATGGTATTCAATTCATGCAAATGTTTAAACCGCATTCGGATCAACCCCTCTCTTCAGATCAATCACACGAATATTGAGCACATGATCCAGTGAACGCAATCTTTTCAAAATCTCTTCACTTGGCGGAGCATCCATCTCCATTGCAGTAAGCGCTTCACCATCACGGGCTTTCCGATCCACTTGCATATACCCGATGTTCACTCCGGAAGAGCTGATCGTTGAGGTTACGGATGCCAGAACACCTGCTTTATCCGCATGACGCAAAACAAGTGTTGGAAACTCTCCGCTGATCTGTACACGAAAATCATTCAGTGCATGGACAGACACGCTGCCGCCACCGATAGATGCGCCTATTAATGAGCATTCCCGTTCGCCGTGCCACAATTCAATCTTAACTGTGTTCGGGTGAGGAGCTGGCAGACCACTGGTGTAAAATTCAACTTCCATACCTGCTTCAACTGCATACTGTTCTGCATCTGGTATACGCGGATCATCCGTAACGTAGCCCAGCAAACCTCCGATCAGAGCCAGATCGGTACCGTGTCCCTGATAGGTATCTGCAAATGAGCCGTATAATGTAAGCCGAGCTCGTTCCGGAGTGCACCCCAGCCACTGACGCGCAATTCGGCCCAGCCTTGCAGCACCCGCTGTATGTGAACTGGATGGCCCCGTCATCGACGGGCCAATAATCGAAAAAACATCTTTAAATCGCACCTTGTAACCCTCCAATTGGTTTCGTCATCGTTCTCCAGACAAGAAGACCACCATTATGTTCCTGATTTACTGAATGATGACATAAAAAAAGGACAGAAGAAGGCCGTTAGCCCTCTCTCTGTCCTTGATACCTGAGAGTTTCATGATCGCTGCACCGGTTAAAACAGATCAAGTACATTCACATACAAGTCTGTTCAACGTGCTAACCCATCATATTCCCCTTGGGTGGCGCTTCTTCCGCGCACTCTCCAGAGTTGCGTCCAACGACGGTACGTTTACCTGAGAGATTAACAGTTATGCCGGGTGCATAACCACTTGCTCCTTCGGTGCCTTAAGCGGACTTACTAAAGTACGGTTTCGCAGCATCTGTACGATGTAAATTACTGATCTGTACCGTATTGTATTTATTCAGCCCGCTCAGGTCTCTCCCGCTCGTTATCATTCGCTGTATTCTGTTCATTCATTATAAAAGTTAATCATACTGGCATGTATTCAATCATATACAGCGTAATATGCCGCACTGTATATGTCAACAAAAGTGACGTAATCATACGGACCTGTATTGTAAGATCTCTGGATAATGGAAAATAACGATTCAACAGGATTGCCAAGGCAGGTTTTACCTGGAAATAAAAGATTTATATTTTCTATATCTATATCTATAATTTCTATATTTATATGCATCCTCTGATCGTAATGTTCAGCGTTCCCCGCACTCGCATATTAGTCACCTTACTTCGAAAACTGTAGAGATTCAGCCCACGACTGTAGTTTTTCAGCTGTCCATGCTTCATTCTCTCCCATGATCGAGTACCGCAGCCCATCCTCCGTCCATGACAAATTACGAATCATCGACATATATGAGCCTTCTGTATCACGGACTGTTGTTATCTCCTCATCCGGCAGCAGCTTTTCATCAACATTTTCCTCAGGTGCTTTAAATACGGTTATACTGATCTCAGGCTTGTCATTCTTCACATAGTATAACGTTACCTCATCCCGGCTATGTTCACCCATGGAAGAAGTCATCTCAATTCTCGATAATTGCAGATCTCCCTCCGCGTATTGTAAGAATGGCTTTCCTACGGCCTTCTCTGCTTCTTCCATTGTAATCTCTTTGTTATTCATTACATCATTCATTTTTTTCACTTCAACGTCTGCAGGAATGTCCAATGTAAACGTCTGATCCGTGAACTCAGGATTATAATCGATCACGTCATACAGAATCTCGGATTTGGTATCGCCATACGTACTCGTCGCTTTAATAACGGTCCACTTCTTGGGATCTATCCAATACTGGGATGACATTAACAACGAATTTCCATCTTTAGGGGTCAATTCGATGTGCATTACTTCACGATTTTGAAGCTTTTCTTGCCCCAGCATCTTCACGTTGTGAGTATCACGCATTCGTTCCAGTTGATCCAGCAGCATTTGCTTCTGCGTTGGGTTAGGTTCTTGCTGGAGTGTTGATGAGTCCATCGAAAATGCAGTCTTGGCCTCTTTTTCATAGAGCAGAATCTCCGACCCGTTGTGAACCGCATAGCTTACATTCCCACCGTCCTCTGTTTCAATCCGCTTTTGTCCTGTTTTTCCGTCCACCCATTCTTTCACTTGTATCGTGTTAGTAATCTGCTCATCTGTCCACATCTTCAATACACCTTCTGCGTAGTAGGATGCTTGCTCCGACTCGGCAGTAATAATTTTCTCAATCATATCGTCCCCTGACATGCCAAGCAGTTCCTTTTCGGCACAACCCGCAAACAGTGAACCTGCGATCAAGGCTACCCCTAGTACTTTCCATCCACTTTTAATCATAATCCTTCATCCTCCTTCGTTAATATCTCTGAAAAACCACCATTTCCTAGTTCCGGCAACCCGCATACTGCTACAGTTCCGTAATGTTCCGAGGACCACATGCGCATATCTCCCCCATGCTTCAATGCAATCCTTCTCGCTATGCTCAGTCCTAATCCAGAGCCCCCTGCATAGCCTTGTCTCTCCTGATTGTGATATTGAACGTAAGGCTCAAAAATTCGTTCCAGCTGTTCTGGCGGGATTGCCGGACCTTCATTTTGCACCAATATTATAGTCGCCCCGATTCTGTACGTATCCAGTTCCGCTCTCTGTGACAGATTGATCCACTCAGGTAACTCCTCCGATGAATCAATGATTGCAAGCCCGATTTTGCCGCTCGGTGGAGCATAACGAAGTGCGTTATGCACCAGATTATCGGTCAGACGCATCAGGGATTCAGGGTGAATTCGGTAGGAATGATTTGTGCATACAGACATCTGTATGGTGTAATTTTTACGTTCCGCAAGTTCTCTGTAACTGCCAAGCAGCATTTCGAAAAACTCTTCCCCTTCTACCTCCACCATAGCCAGCTCCGAATCATCGGAGCCTAATGCTGTATACATCTCAAGCTCCCCAATCATCTGTTTCATACGTCCAACATTCCTGGCAATAACCTCTTTGTACTCCTGTCTTTCCAATTGTTCAGAACGGATATCCATACTAAGCGCTTCTGCATAGGCACTGATGGACATCAGCGGTGTCTTTAAATCGTGAGACAGAGAAGCCACAATCATCTCCTTTTCCTTCTGTTGCTTCTCCACTTCCATTTGGGTGTGCCTGATCGTTTGTTGCATTGCATCAAACTGCTGTAACAACATACCCATCTCATCGTTACGTATGCGGCCCCTTATACCCTCTGGTTCCTCTCCACGGGCAAAGGTGTGCATTCGATTCATCAACATCTTCATAGGATAGAAAAGCTTGCGTGATAATAACCACAGCACCGTGCCGTACAACAGACCAAAGAATAATACTGCTCCGCTAACGACCCATGTTGTTCGAATTGAAATACCATCCAGCCAATCTTGCCGCAGCATCGTTATTTCATAAATGCCAACCAGTTCACCCTGATGCCATACCGGCTTTTTCAGCGAAAACGTGCGGTGACGAATCTGCAGATGATATAGGTTTCGGTATAGATCAGAAGTTCTCATGGTGTATCCGCTCGTTGTCCGCGCATCCCCTCCAGAAGTAAACACACGAATGCCTGAAGGCAAATACAGATTAAAACTTATTTGTTCGTTCGCAAGCTTAGGGAGGCTTGGATGACGCTCGGGAGACTGTAATTGGTAAAGGGTTGGATGATTCAGCACCTGCTCAATGGGGGCAAGACGTTCGGATAACTCTACGTACTCCTTTACAGATCGCTGGTTCTCGTAGTAGTTATATAGGGAAAATAATGCCCACCCTGCTGCAACGGGCAACAACATAACGATCAGAAACGCAAGTATCAGCCAGTATTTTAGCTTCATTTGATCCGTTCTCCAATAAAGCGATAACCGCTCCCCCATACAGTTTCTATCCAGCGCGGCTGGTGCGGCTCGTCACCCAGCTTGGCACGTAAGCTTTTTATATGCACGGTAACTGTGCCAGAATTCTCCTCTGCTGGCTGACCCCATACATGTTCATAAATTTCAGTTTTGGTAAACACTCTGCCTTGATTTGAAGCCAGCAGCATGAGCAGCGCCCTTTCTTTTCCTGTTAATTGCAGATCGGCACCATTCAACCTCACCTGCTGATTGAGTGGATGTATGGACAACCCGTCATTGTACAGCTGAAGAACCGAAGGGGATGGGCTACCTTGATATCTGCGGTATCTGCTCAGATGAGCTTCAACTCGCGCWGTGAGTTCTGCCAGACTGAAGGGTTTCGTAATGTAATCATCCGCACCCAAACCAAGTCCTTTGAGTTTGCTTTCCTCCTGTGTACGTGCGCTCATGATTAACACCGGAACATCACTGATTAACCTCACATGTTTACAGACCGTAAATCCGTCCATCTCCGGCAGCATCAGATCGAGCAGTACAAGCTGATATTCTCCATTTCTGAAATCTTCCCAGCTCTCCAGTCCACTCGACGCCCAGGTCACGGCATACCCCTCACGACGCAGATGGTCTAATAGAATACGAGCAATTTCCGGATCATCCTCCACGAGCAGTATGTTATCCTTATCTTTCATTGCGCTTTCATCCTCCCATGACTAAATTATAGCGAAGATTCCATATGATTCTGCAAAGTTTATACTTTCTTTATAATTATGGATACACTATGTGCACGCGTTCCCAAGTTCTTACTAAAAACAAAAAGAGCTTCCTGAACCTCAGGACGCCCGGCAGTCTATGTTTAATTCATGAACAAGTCCTACTCCGTCTCCAGACCAGCGACATTGGTAAGTCAGCACCATATCACTGATTTGATTTACCCGCCTTGAGATATACTTCTTTATTAATCGATGAGTTTTCATTATCAAACATGCCCCTTACTATCTGGAAAATCCCCCCTCCCTTAAACGTGGTCCCCAATCGATAAAGCACCAATTGGTTAATTAACACTCCGTTACGTCTCAGGTTAACGTTTAAAGCCAATGCTCCAGAGTGTCGATACAACCACTGCTATTTGTAAATAATTGTCGAATGTTACACGTTGACCTGTAATCTGTAGTCATAGGCACATTAAGCGTCTGAACTGTCATCTCTGTTGGAGTTCATTGTAACAGGTCCATTACATGGGTTCGTAAAAGCCAAAATGGAGAGAGTTTTGAAGATTACCGTGGACGTTGGACAAAGAAGCATTGATACTCCTCTCTTTTTATTTTTTTGAAATCACCGCTGCTATGCTTAATGAGAACACAAACAAAAGTAGGTACAACCAGACATATCTGATTTCCAGTACCTCTTTCCCTAAAAGTGTGAGAACGGCCAGAGCAATTACACCCAGAGAGCCAAAGACACTCGAAATACTTAAAGAAATTTTAAAAAATCTTAGCTTAACTCGTTCATCCGCATAAGGTATCCCCGTCTTTACTTGCTTCCTACGCTTGATAATATAAGGCATAGCTGCTGCAATGACAAAAGCAATTACCATTAAGGACGTACTCCATTTTCATAATTCATCATCCCCTCTAAAAAATATTTCCTCAATCGACTTCTTAAAATAATCAGCAATTCTGAATGATAATTCTAAACTTGGATTAAATTTGTTGTTTTCAATTGCGACGATGGTCTGCCTAGTTACAAGAAGAATTTTGGCTAATTCTTCTTGAGTAAGACCGCTTTCTTTTCTTAATTTTTGTACATTGTTCAAAATCACTGGTAATAATCACCCTTATAAAGAAAGTTTTGTATACATTAACATTAATCTACATCAGCCAAAATGTAAAGTTTTATATACTTTTTTATCGTATATGGTTTTCACCTGAAAAGCTGTAATCACACGAAAAATAGTGAATAGTTGACGGTTAAAAATATCCGTAGGTGTTCTCATAAAAATGCACGAAAAGAAAATATGTCTATTTCGTCGAAATTTCCGGACATTGGCAACCTTCTTCGCAAAACCTATACAACTTAGAGGCTAGAAGACAAGTTTCGAGGCTTTGTATAAGCTTCAGGAAATTATTGTTTCATAAACATTCCATAGTTTCCATGTTTTACTATTATATAGTTGTTAGATATAATATGAGTTATAAATTACATATAAGGGTTAGTGGAATAAATTGCATAGGAGGGTACACATGAAATATTTGCGGTGGTTGTATCTCTTGCGTAACAATTTCCATCTTTTAGACCGCGATACTCAAAAAATTGTCTACAAAACTTATTGGCATTTCATCTACCGTGATATCATTTATCTGACAAAGAGCCATGAACTGGCTGAGGATGTTGTACAAGAATCATTTCTTAAGGTAGTTGCCAGCGCTCCTAGTTTAAAATGTACCAAAAATTTTAAAGCATGGATTCAAAAGGTCGCTTTAAACCATATGTATGACCTTTTAAAAAAAACAAAAAAATATCATCATGTTGCGGAACCTCCAATCGTTAAAGATAAAGAGGTTCCTTTTTTACATTCTAGTGTAGCCGAACAAGTGGAGAATAAGCTTAGAAATAGAACTCTTTATGATGCTATGAATGAGTTGAGCCCCACTTATCGGAAAGTTTTATTGATGTTCTATTTTAACGAAAAGTCACAAAAGGAAATTGCACAGGAGCTAAATACAACTGAACAAGCTATTGCTCAAACGATGGTCAGAGCAAGAAAAAAATTATACGTCTATTTTTCCAGTAAATGGATCGACCCCAACTACTAATGAATTTATGCATCAAGAAAATTAAGTATTGTAAAGGCTATGCGCCCTATTTTTATCCAGAATAATTCTTAGATTATAAAGTTAGCTGTCTTCATTCCTGAATGGATGAAGACGGCTTTTGTTTAGGTCTAAAAAAAAGCCTACTTCCTTTATACATATGCAATATGAAGCAACAGAGTCAAAATCATAGGTGCTGGAGGGGAAACTCCTCACCGAACTGGTGAAATTCGTACAACGAAAAAAAGCATGATCCCTGAACACTTTCGTGCCCAAAATCATGCTCTAATTGAATATATCGCTGTGGTTGTTCCACTTTATCCAAAACGACCCATAATATATTCCTGCGTCAGACGATTGTCCGGGTTGGTAAAAATGTGCTCCGTCTCACCGTGTTCAATCAGACTACCGAGATAAAAATAAGCCGTATAATCCGAGATCCGTGCCGCCTGCTGCATGTTATGGGTAACAATAACGATGCGCAGCTCCTGTTTAAGCTCCGAGATCAATTCCTCGACTTTACCCGTAGATACCGGATCAAGGGCAGATGCTGGCTCATCGAGCAAAAGAATCTGCGGGTCAACGGACAATGCTCGCGCGATACAGAGACGTTGCTGCTGACCACCTGATAGTGCCAGGGCCGATTCATGCAGTCTGTCCTTTACTTCATCCCAAAGTGCTGCGCGGCGTAAGCTTTTTTCCACAATTTCATCCAGTGCCTTCTTACTCTTCGTACCGCGGTAGCGGGGGCCAAATGCGATATTGTTGTAGATAGACTTATGAAAAGGATTGGGCTTCTGCCACACCATGCCGATCTTCTGACGAAGCTTGATTACATCCGTACCTGGTTCGTTGAGGTCATTACCATCCATCCAGATGTGCCCCTCTGTGCGCGAACCTGCAATCTCATCATTCATCCGGTTCAATGAACGGAGAAATGTCGATTTACCGCAGCCGGACGGCCCAATCAGAGCCGTTACACTGGCTTCGGGAAAAGTCAGGCTGATCTGTTTCACGGCTTGAAAATGTCCATAATATATGCTTAACTGTTCCGTACCAAATGGTATGGCCATGTGGGATTCCTCCTTATTTCGAAGCTGTCATCCGGCGGTATACCACCCGACCGATCCAGCGTGCACTCAGATTGAATGCCAGTACCAGAATAACCAGCACGGCAGAAGCACCTGCTGCGATTTCTTTGGAATCTGGCCCAATGCCTTCACTGTTGACTTTCCAGATGTGCACAGCCAGTGTTTCCGCAGGACGCAACGGGTTGATCGGTGATCTTGGACTTGTTGGATTCCAGTCCGTAAAGTCCAGTGGTGGACTACTCATACCCGCAGTGAACATCAGGGCTGCAGCTTCACCAAAGATCCGTCCGGAGGCCAGAATTGTGCCCGTAATCAAGCTTGGTAACGCCACAGGCAACAGGATGGATGTAATGATCTTCCATTTGGACAAACCAAGAGCGAGTCCAGCTTCCTTCTGCTCTTTGGGAACGGCCCGGAAAGCTTGCTCCGTCGTCCGAACCATCAGCGGCAGGTTGAATATTGCCAGTGCCATCGCACCCGATAAGAGAGAGAATCCAAGGCCGAACGTATTGACGATCAGCAAGAGTCCGAACAAACCGATAACGATGGAAGGGAATGATGACAACACTTCGACAACCAGACGGATAAAGCTTGTAATTCGACCCGGCTTGGCGTATTCCGCCATATAGATGCCCCCGCCCCAACCGAGCGGGATCGTAATGATCAACGTTAGTACAAGCAAAAAGATAGAGTTAAAGAGCTGCGGTCCAATTCCGCCGCCGCCTTTGAGCAATTGCGGTGCACTCGTCAGGAAGTGCCAGTTGATCTGACCGATCCCCCGGAACAGAATAAATCCGAGTAAACCGAGCAATAGTACAACAATGAATAAAGCCAGAATCACGATGACTACTGTTGCAATTTTATCTGCTGTTTTTGGCTTCATTCTCATACACGGTTCCTCCTTTCAAGCAGGCGAACCAGAATGACAAATACAAAGGTCATTACCAGCAGGACAAGCGCCATGCTCCACAATGCATTGTTATGAACAGAACCCATCGTGGTGTTACCCATACTCAGGGTGATTACACTTGTTAATGTTGAAGCGGATTCGAGCAAGGATGTCGGTACATGCGGTGCATTACCGATAACCATCTGCACGGCGAGTGCCTCACCGAAAGCGCGAGCCATACCGAGAACAATACCTGTCAGCAATGCAGGCAGCACTGTCGGAATGATTACCCGATAGATCGTCTGCCAACGTGTCGCACCAAGCGCATAAGAAGATTCGCGCAGGCCTTTAGGCAAAGCAGACAACGCATCTGCCATAATACTTGTTACAGTAGGCAGGATCATCACGGACAATACCAGACATCCGGCTGCAATTCCGATGCCGGCTCCTCCGAAGATGCTGCGTAACATGGGAACAATAACACTCAGACCAATGAATCCGTACACAACGGATGGAATACCTGATAGCAATTCAATCGCAGGCTGTAAAATTTTTTTACCTTTACCCGGTACAATCTCTGTCATAAAGAGTGCTGCACACAGACTAAGCGGACTTGCAATCAACGCTGCAAGCAAGGTGGTTGTAAATGAACCGGTGATGAACGGCAATGCACCATAAACCGCAGGCTCGCCTGCCGGATTCCATGTTTTTCCGAATAAGAATTCACGCAGACTTATACCATCCTGGAAAAAGGTTGATAAGCCTTTGGACGCCACAAAATATACGATGGAAAACATGACAACGATCAGGAAAACGACACATATCGACGTGTAGATCCGTCCCGTCCACTCTTCCCAGTAATGTTTCTCTCTCAAGGGTCGGCGTGGTTTCAGCTTATTGTTCATTACCGTTCCCCCTTCGGTCTGTTCCATAACAACCATCCTTCTATAGTAGAATTAGTGCAAAATATGGGATAAATTCTGAGCAAACCGCGCAAAGAGGCAGGACCTGGGTCCGCCTCTTTCGCTGTATGCGCAAGTTCAAAGAATGTTACTGAGTCACATTACCTGCTGCATCGCGTTTTACTTTCATGCCGGATACCGGAATATAGCCCAGTTCCTTAACGTCTTTTTGTTGAACTTCATCGCTAAGCATGTAGTCGAGGAATGCTTTTGTGGCTGCATCCGGCTCACCTTTTGTATACATGTGTTGGTAAGCCCATACTGGATACGTTCCTGCTTCCACGTTCTCAACTGTAGCTTCAACACCGCCGTATTTCAGAACTTGTAATTTGTCATCCAGGTAAGACAGAGCCAGGTAACCAATTGCTCCTGGAGTTTCAGATACAAGTTTCTTAACTGTACCGGAGGAATCTTCTTGGATAGAACCTTGAATATCTTCTACTTTCGTTCCCAGAGCAAACTTCTCGAAAGTTGCACGCGTACCGGAGCTACCGGGACGGTTAACGATAACGATGGCTTGATCTTTACCGCCAACATCTTTCCAGTTCTTGATTTTACCGGAGAAAATATCAACCAGTTGTTCCTTCGTCAAATCCGTTACACCTGCATCTTTGTTGCTTACTGGTGCAATAGCTACGACTGCTACTTGGTGGTCAACCAGTTCTTTTGCTTTGGCTTCGTCTTTCAACTTCTCTTCAGCAAATACGTCAGAGTTACCGATTGTTGCTTGTCCTTCGGAAACTTGTGTCAGGCCCGTACCACTACCGCCACCTTGCACTTGTACCATTACGTTCTTATATTGATCAACTGCCATAAATTTTTGTCCAGCTTGCTCTACCAGAGGCTGCAGTGCTGTCGATCCAACAGCCAGAATGTTACCGCTGAGTTCAGAAGCAGCAGTATTTTCTCCTGATCCATTACTTGCGGCACCATTTGTAGTACCTGCGTCATTTTTCGATCCGCATGCTGCAAGCACCAGTACGAACGTTAAGGTCATCAAAATAAACGGCAACTTTTTAAACATTTTTTGTTTTCCTCCCCCAATGTAGTGATGGCGTTTTATGAATTTGTGTGATCACCATCAACTCTTTAATCATTGTAGTTTCGGTATGTCATCTGAAAATCAATGTTTTGTAAACGCAATGTTAAAAATGTGACTGCGGATAAAATACGAAACATACGAAACATATTTTTGTGCGCTGGTAGCCGCTTCGGGAACGGACGTTGTTTCAATCGCTGTTACCCCCGGATGTATTTGATTGTATATTTAAGAGAAATATATCCGGGGATAAAGGCGAACGCTCCGCTTTTCCACAATCGTTCCGTTCCCTCCGCTGGATCAGCGCTTAATCGTTCGTTTCCAAAAATGAATCCCTAGCCAAGGGTGGGGCAAGAAAAGAACTACTCCATGCAAGCCGTTCCGGTTACGGATTGTTCTTACGACCGCTGTTATCTCCAAATAGTTATGGATTATATTTTCCGAATGTAAACACTGCGAGACAAGGCGGGCGCTTCGCTTCTACAGAATCGATTCCGTTCCCTTCACTTGATCACTTCGTTAGTTTCTTCTATATAAGAGAACAATGGAAACTTTATTTGAACAAAAGCAAAAAAAGGCCGTCTCAACGGATGTGTTTAACACATCTGATGAGAACAGCCTTTTTGAATCATAATTATTTTATAATCTTTTAGCTCAATGCTTGTTATTATCCCAAAATCCACAGCCATAGCGCTAAACCAGCCAATGTAATTAACAATGTTGGAATGGTTAGAATGATGCCTGCCTTGAAATAATATCCCCATGTAATCTTAACACCCTTACGGGACAGTACATGCAGCCACAACAAGGTTGCGAGCGACCCAATCGGCGTCATCTTCGGACCCAGATCAGAACCAATGACGTTGGCATAGATCATTGCCTCCCGTACAATCCCCTCGGTGTGTGCCCCCTGAATGGCAAGCAAATTGATTAATACCGTTGGCAGATTGTTCATCACGGATGATAAGACCGCAGCGATCAGCCCCATACCTAGCGATGCAGCCAACAGTCCATAATCCGCTATTGCATCCAGCCAGCTGCTCAGGTGATCAGTTAACCCGGCATTACGCAGACCATACACAACAATATACATCCCCACCGAAAAAACAACGATAGACCAAGGTGCCTCTTTGACCACCCGTTTCAAATCCACCGCTTCGCTCTTGCGTGCTAGTATACCGAAAAGCAGTGCCACTGCACCTACAATCACGGAGACAGGAATCGGAAGGAATTCACTGGAAGCATACGCTACCAGCAGCAGTCCCAACATAAACCATGCAATCTTGAACACTCGTGGATCCCGGATCGCTTCCTTCGGGTCACGAGCAGCCGAGACATCATACATCTGCGGAATGCTTTTGCGATAAAACAAAAACAGCATCACCGTACTCGCTATAATGGAGAACAGATTCGGTACGATCATACGCACCGCATATTCTACAAATGTAATGCCGAAGAAATCAGCAGACACAATGTTCACCAGATTGCTGACCACGAGTGGCAACGAGGTCGTATCCGCAACGAATCCACTCGCCATGACAAAAGCCAGTACCATGCGTTCATCAAACTTTAATGCACGCACCATTGCTAGAACAATGGGTGTTAAAATAAGCGCCGCACCATCATTTGCGAACAAGGCAGACACTGCCGCCCCTAGCAAAATAGAATAAAGGAACAATCTGCGTCCGTTGCCTCCGGCCAGACGAGCCATATGAAGGGCAGCCCACTCGAAGAACCCGGTCTCGTCCAAAATCAATGAAATCATAATAATGCCTACAAAGGCGAGCGTAGCATTCCATACAATAGCAGCTACATCGGAAGCATCATTCAGGCTGACTACCCCTGCTGCTAACGCAAGGATTGCCCCTCCTGAAGCACTCCAGCCAATACCGATACCGCGAGGTTGCCAGATGACCATCGTAATCGTCAAAACAAATATTAATATTGCTACATATACCATAGTTCCTCCTGCTGTCCTGACTCAATATGCTTATTGATCATTACCTAAATTAAAATACATCGCACACTTGCTCGTAAGAACCAGACGATATATTTATACAGGGCTACAGGAGGAATGTCTATATTTATTTTCTTCTATATTATGAAAAAGAATGTTTCGCCTGAATGGTCAGGATTTGCTGCTGTCCTTAGAAGGATCATCCATCATTTTGAACATACCCAGCAAACCTTGTAACTGTTCAGCCATACTATTCAAATGTGCAGAGGACGAAGCAATTTCCTCAACAGAAGCCAGTTGTTCTTGCGATGAAGCTGATACAGATTCTGTACTCGCCGCAGATTCCTGAGTAACATTCGAAATATCCGTCATTGTTTGCGCCACATGGGAGGCGCCATTCTCCAATTGTTTTGTCGTTTCGGACAGTTCATCCAGCGTATGGACAGCTTCCTCCACAGCTCCCCTGATTTGGGCGAAGGATTGTCCCGATGTATTTACAGCCTGTATCCCCTCACCAACACGGCTTTGGGCAGCATTCATCGCTGTTAGGGCAGAGTCCATGTCTTGACGAATATTATGCACAAGTTCACCAATCTGAGCCGCAGAACTTCCCGATTCTTCAGCCAGCTTGCGTACCTCTCCCGCTACGACTGCAAATCCACGTCCGGCATCCCCTGCTCTTGCTGCTTCAATCGAAGCATTCAATGCCAGCAGGTTGGTCTGTTTGGATATAGAAGCAATGACATCAACCATACTACCAATCTCTACCGAACGGGCATTAAGGGACTGTACAACATCTCCTAACTGTTCTACTGTTTCCTGGATGACATTCATCTGTTCAACAGCTTCTCCCGCTGCCTCATTCCCTAAAGATGCTGCCCCGGATGTACTTCTCATCGTTGTCGTGATCGATTGAACACGCTCCGACATCTGACGTACATCTTCTGCCATGCGGCTCATCTGTCCAGACCCATCTTTCACACTCTTCACTTGCTGCTCAGCACCCTCAGCAAGTTCCTGAATTGCCATTGTCGAGTGTTCAATCGCTTTAGTTGTTTGGTCTGCACTCGCAGATAACTCTTGTGAAGATGCCGATACTTGCTCCGCTGTTTCCTGTACACCCAGAATCATCATGCGTAAGTTATCCACCATACGTTCAAAGTACTTCGCGAGCTCACCCATTTCATCTTTACGTTTACTATCCATCTTCACGGTAAGGTCGCCTTTACTTACAGCTCTTGCATTTTCCTGCAACCGTTTAATCGGACGAACTAACGAACGAGTGAACCAGATAATAAAGATTAGGGCTAAGAACACAGAAGCCAAAAGAACAATGAGGGTAGCGAGCCTTATTTCCTTACTTGCATCGGTGACTTCACTCTTGAACATCGTACCTGCAATTTTCCAGCCAGTTGCTTCATTGGTAGAGAAAATCATTGTTTTGGAACGACCTTCGTAATCATAGTCAAATTGGCCTTGTTTACTATCATACATTTGATCCAATGCTCCGCTGTCTTCCTTTGTACCTGCTTCCTGCACAGGTGATACAACAACATGTTTGTCTTGATCCAGGATAATAACGTACCCTTCTTTACCAACCTTAATCGCAGCCTGATCCCGTAGATCAGACAAATCAAGAGACAAGCTAATAACAGCCGATTGATCCTTAAGCGTTTTGGAGATAAAAACAACCGCGACGCCTTCTGTATTTTTGGTGACAGGTGAAACCGCAACAGTACCTGGGTTAGCCATTGCCAGCTTATACCATTCGCGCTCTCTTGGATCAAAAGCTTCTCCTCGCTGGCTACTCGCTGTCGGCTTGCCGCGGACTATGACTCCTTCTGTCGATCCTACAAAAATATTCAAAGCATCCGGATGCAGTCCCAGATACTGAGCAAGCTTGGCTTGAAGCTCCGTGCTATCATTTTCTCCTTTGATCAAGGACGGATCGAGTGAATCCGAGAAAAAATTAATGTCATAGATTTTGTTATTGACCTGACTTTCCACAATTTTATTGGCTGTACTTAAACTCTGCAAGGCGCTGTCATTCAACTGCCCTTGTACCGTATCTTCCGCGATATACAATGATACTAATCCAATTGCCAAACTCGGTACCAAGAGAACAACCAAAAACGAAACGAGCATTTTATTTCGGATATTCCAGACAAAAGCTTTCTTTTTACTGTTCTTTTTGTTCTTATTCTCTTTTGTTTTGACAGGTTTCTTCGTAATTTCTTGCTGGTATTCCGTAGTCTCTTTCAATCGGTTCTCCCCCTTTTATTATGTCACTATGCTCCCAGCTATGTATGAACTTCTATTGGTCTATACTATATATCGGCTAATGAAGAGGTTTTTTTGAATAAAAACAAAGTTCACAACAAACAAGCCACTTCAAGGGGAAAGTGACTTGTGCTGTAATGTTATGTTATGTTGAACATTAGTGTTTAGTCTACAGATGAACGGCATCTATCTTGCAGCCCTGTACGATGGACCTGTGTATGGACCATCCGGAGGATGTGCTACAGGTTTACCAAAATAATATCCTTGTGCAAGTTCGATGCCAACCGAGCGACAGAAGTCAAATTCCTCCATTCGTTCGATCCCCTCGGCTAGCACTTTACCCCCGAATCTACTGGATACCTGAACAATATTTAGAATCTTCTCCTGTTTCATTCGATCCTGATCACAATGATCAATCAGGCTGCGATCAATTTTGACAAAATCCGGCTCTAACCGGTTCATTAACTCAATTGTTGAATAGCCGGCACCTACATCATCCAAGGCTACCGACATACCACGAGAACGATAAACCTCAAAAATATGTTGTAAAGTAGACAGTTGTTGAATCTGTTCGGTCTCCACAACCTCAAAAACGAAGTCCTTTGGATCCAGCGCGAGACGTTCAATCGCCTCAAATGTATGTGTCAGACAATATTCGGGGTTATAAATAGAAGAAGGCAGGAAATTCACAAAGCGCTTCACACCGCGAGGCAGGTATCTGGCGCTGGTTTCAATGGCCGAAATACGAGCAGTGCGATCCAAAAACGAATGCAGTCCCGTTTCGCGGGCTACTTCAAACAATTCGTAGGGGCTAAATACTCTCCCATGTTCAGCCGGACGAAGCAAAAACTCATATCCGATAATGCACTCTGAGGCATCTACAATCGGCTGCATATAACTGCTAAACTGGCGTTCCAAAATAGTGGAAACGATATCAGCATATTTGATTCTGGCGTGCTGCATAGACAGACTTATCCATTCACCCTTAAGATCATTCATCAGCTTATCCGCAGCGGATTTCAACTGAACGGTCAGGGAAATCGATAATATCTTCTCCATCTGTATAATCTCTTCAATCCGATCCTGTAACTCCTGTACATCTGAAAAATCGAACCAGAGCATCTCTTCTGAATATGCAAGATGCCTTCCCTTGGTTTGCAGCGCTTCCAGCAAAGCAGGGGAGACGGGACGCAGGTACAACGTACCTTTACCCTCTATCGGATAGATCGGACTGCAGCCACTGCAATTCATGTAGAACCCCCTTGCCAGTTTATCGAGCTACATCATTAATGTTACCACGTTTATACCCAAAGTTTGTAAATAGTATATCATGGGTCTAGAAATTAATCTCTATTGTTTTGATGACTTCCTATATGACGTATATAGAAACATTTGTATTCTTTCTCGCCACAAAAAAGACCAGCAGTCTGATGACTGCCAGTCTTTTGACTATACCCTTTATTAGACTTTATGAAGCAGGAATAATAATTTGTTGTCCGACTTTCAGGTTGTGCACATTTGTGATCTGGTTTGTTTTTGCAAGTAAACGCCAGTCCACACCATATTTCAAGCCGATGCGGTACAGATTGTCCCCTTTTTTCACCACATGTATGACTTTATGGTTCGGAGTTGGTTTTTCCGGCTGTGGTTTAGGTGCAGGTGTTGGCTTCGGTGCTGGCGCAGGTTCTGGTTTAGGTGTCGGAGCTGGGCTTGGTTCTGGTTTAGGTGCTGTCGCTGCCTCACCTGTCAGTTTCAATCCGTATTCTGCGAAACCATCTTTATTAGTACCAATAAAAGACATGGCCGGATTCGCTTCTACCAGATCTTTCGCATCTGGAGAAGAGGCAAATACCACCTCAAGGTCATTCAGCGCTGCCGCTGTTACCCCTGCAGAAGGTTTAATTGGTGCGAGTGACCAGTTTCCATCTGCTGTAGGGTTAATCGTTTTGTTCTCACGAATATAATCAATAATTACTTGACGGTTCTCATCCGGTGCAGCCAGAACGATACGTTTGCCGTCCGGGTTAGCCAATTTGGATGAAGACGCACGATAGTTGTTCGTTGCTACGATAAATTTTTGTGCTGGATCTACTGGCTTTCCTTCAAAGCTCAAGTTTTTGATCCGGCTTGCCGACGCATTAACAACCGTTGCTTTGCTGTCATACTTGGCCGGTTGTGTAACGTCAATCTGATAGGTTACACCATCGATAACATCAAAGTTATACGTCGGGAAATCCATATTAATTAATTGCTGCTGACCGCCTTTAGCCGGATCAATCTGGTTGAATTGGCCTGCTGACCATTCCAGCCATTCTTTCAACTCAGCGCCATTGACCATTACAGCATGTACCGTGTTCGGATAAACGTACAGGTCTGCTACGTTTTTGATCGCGATCGTACCTTTAGGAATGTTGGTGTAATAGGAGGCACCGGAGCGTCCACCTGCTTTGAAAGGTGCACCCGCAGACAAGACTGGAACCTTCTCATAGTCCGTGCCTTGTAATTTCTTTTCCACGTACCATTTTTGTGCATTCGTCACGATCTGAATGGATGGGTCATCCTGCACCAGAGCAAAAAAACTGTTGATTGGTGCTGTTGTCTCGCCAACCGGGCCACGTACATATTTCAGTGTACCCTCGTGCTCGTCATGAACCGCATCTACAATCGCCTGATCTGCATCCACCAACGGTTTTTTGTTAGCAGTATCGTAGATTGGACGTGCTTCTGTTTTGGAATCAACGACTTGCCATTTGCCGTCCACTTGCTCCAGGTCCAGATCAATGATTCCGAGATGGTCACCCCAGAAGCCTGGCTCTACAGCAGGAACACCATTAATTGTACCTTTCTCCAGATCTACTCCCTTTTTGCCTTGGAAATCCGCACTAGGGAATACTTTGTGGGCATGTCCAAACAGAATGGCATTAATGCCCTCCACTTGGCTCAGGTACAATACGGAGTTTTCCATCAGATCGGTTTGCGGAATATCCTCAAATCCGGAGTGAGGGATAGCTACGATAATATCTGCACCTTCAGCTTTCATCTTCGGAACAAATTTTTTCGCAGTAGCGATGATATCCTTGGCAATAACCTTACCTTCAAGGTTAGCACTGTCCCATTGCATGATTTGTGGCGGCACAAAGCCGATCACACCCACTTTGATGGTATGCTCCTTACCATTCTCATCTGTTACTTTTTTGTCCAAAATTTTGTATGGTGTAAAGTAGTTTTTGTCATTTGTTTCATCTTGATCACCATCGTCTACATAGACATTGGCATTGATGTAAGGGAAGTTCGCTCCCTCCAGCGTCATATCAAGGAAATCCAGACCATAGTTGAATTCATGGTTACCGATGTTGCCTGCATCATAATCGAGCAAATTCATCGCTTTATATACAGGGTGAGTTTCACCCTTTTTCAGAGGATCAATCTTCGCTACATAGTCTCCCATCGGGTTACCCTGAATCAGGTCACCGTTATCGAACAACAGGCTGTTTTTTGCTTCTTCGCGGGCCTTTTTGATCAGCGTAGCTGTCTTAGCCAGTCCATATTGATCCGTCGCTTTGTCGGAGTAATAGTCATAGTTGATCAAGTTATCGTGGATATCCGTTGTTTCCATGATCCGCAATTTGACTTTGGCTGCATCTGCTGCCGATACAGGTACTGGAAATACCGCAAGCACGTTAAATGCAACGAAAGCGGCAGTCAGGCTTGCTAATACTTTCTTACTTCTCTTCAAAAATAACCCCTCCCGGTTTATGTACATTAAATCATGCCATACAGCAAACACAGGCACAGAAAATAATAGATTTCATGGGTTGTGCGTGCTGATGATTCAATGAGTATTCATTGATGTCTTCAGGTTAGTTAATCTCACATGAACATCTATTCATATCTGTACGTGTATTTACATATCAAATCATAACGTAATGTTAAACCATTGAAAAGCATTAATTTTTACGTTATCCGCACATACTTGACCAACTTTACATTTTCATGCGTGTTTTCGACATGTTTCGCAGTTTTTAAGGAAGGAATTAGGGTGTGAATACTTAAAATTACGTATATCACATCACTATTACATCAGGAACCCGTTATGCTACTTGGAATTATGCTAAAAAAAACCGCGAAGCCAAAAGACGGCGTTCACGGTTGATCTATGACTGTAATTTTTCGTCGCCTGACAACGAGGCTGCGAAAAGATGGTTTTACAATTAGGACTTACTAGATTTACAATTTACACCTGGATCTACTGCTCCCACACATGATGCTCATGGTCTTTGCCTGTATATTCAATTCGTGCAGGTGTAATATCCAAAATCACATAGTTGGGATCATTAGGTCCATCGAACCATGCCTTCAACTCATCCTTCCACACTTGCTCACGCAAGGCTTCATTTTTGGTGACTTCACACGTACCCTCAATTTCCACGACTTCCTTGGTGCCTCCAGCCTCGTAACCAAGCAGCAGGCTAACATTGGGATTGCTCTGCAGTTCCTCGACCTTGTGTGTACGACGGTTGGTTGCCAGATGAATATTTAATCCATCATTGAAAAGAGCCATATAACGGGACTTCGGCTTCCCGTTTTCTACGGTGGAGAAGCTGCAATACGGATTATTCTCCAAAGCCTTTACAATGTTTTGTTCCAATTCATTCTGGTTCATGGGAGTTGCTCCTTTCGGGATGGGGAAATGTTTGAGGAATTGTGCTGAGCGTTACGAGTACGGATCGTTCTTTTGATCGCTGTTATCCCCGGATTTATTATTGAATTTTCTAAAGGTAAATAATCCGGTGATAAAGGCGAGCGCTTCGCTTCTTCAGAATCGATTCCGTTCTCTCCACTACACACAATTCCTCAAATTTAGAGTTAGAATTTAAATTCAAAACAACGGGCGGTTAACTTGCTTCTTGAGAATCGATTTCGTCCCTTCCACTACTGCTGCAATTCTTCCATTGGTAGAAGCGCTCCAACCCCAAAAGCTTTTAAAACGATCCTGGATGTAAATGATTTTTAAAAGTCTTTGTCTTTCAATTGGAGATAGACTCCGTAATGTAAGCCATACAATTGTACATTTCAAGGACAGCCCTTGTAACATACGCCTGTACTTATAGTGTACCCGCCTCACCCATGATGAATCCCTGAACCAGAACGTACACGTACAAATTTGGAAATGTTATTTAATTTAGATCCCCAAGGTAAATGCGTTGCTCTCCTTTATTCCACAGCAATTCACCAATAGTTTTGGGATACAATCGGATCTTGTGCAGATCCTCAAGCGCAACCCACTCCACGCCAACCTGATGATCATCCGGATTAGAGCCTTCGAAGACCGATACGTTCGGATCGACCAGACAGCATGTAAAATAAAACTCCACCTGATGGATATCCGCATCCCACTCGGCGAACTCATGATTGGCACCGATATATTCACGAATATGTAAAAGTTCACCTACATCCACGGCCTGACCAATCTCCTCCAGACATTCCCTTGCAACCGCATCTTTCAGTTCTTCCCCCTTCTCCTGCCCACCTCCAGGAAAAACATGAGCATCGCCATATTGATCTTGTAAACGAATCAGTAACAAACGGCCATCCTGAACAATGACCGCTTTAGCCGAATTCCGTATAGGTTTCATCGTATGCAATTCCTCCATTTTCGATTCATATCATGCCCTCAATATTTTATTTCGCTTGATAAGCGGTCAGCGTGACACCCTCATCTTCCAGCATGTGGCGAATCTCTTGAGCAAATGTCAGCGCGTGTGAACCGTCACCATGGATGCAAACCGTATCTGCGATGATGGGAACAGGAGCTCCATCCGTAGATATGACTACCCTGTCCTTGATCATACGAATTACCTGATCCAGCGCTTGTTCAGGCCGTTCGATAAGTGCACCTTCATGACTGCGAGGTGTTAGCCTGCCGTCCGAACCATAGGTCCGATCCGCAAACACTTCATTCACACCGCGCACACCGATTCGTTTTGCCGCTGTGATCAATTCACTGCCTGCCAAACCGTATAAAAATAGTTCCGGCTGCACCTTATAGACCGCTTCGGCAATGGCCTCGGCAAGATTCGCATTAGCTGCTGCCATATTGTACAATGCCCCGTGTGGTTTGACATGATGCAGTTGCCCTCCACTGGCACGGACAAAAGCATCCAGTGCCCCAATCTGATATACGACCATGTCATAGGCTTCCCGAGGCGTAATTTCCATCATTCTTCGACCAAATCCTTGCAAATCAGGCAACCCCGGGTGAGCACCAATTGCTACATGATGTGCCATTGCCCGCTCTACGGTCAGTCGCATGACGGCAGGATCACCCGCGTGGAATCCACAGGCGATATTTGCCGACGTAATTAGAGGCAGGATGGCCTCATCGGAACTCATCATCATGTGATAAGCTCCATAACTCTCACCGAGATCACAATTGATATCCAGTTTATAGGAAGTGTCCATTATATCGTCTCCGTTTCGGCCATTTTCCTACGAATCAGTTGATTCAGCAGTCGCAGGCCTCGCTCTCTTTGGATATAAAGGCTGCGGGCTTCTTCATGCGTAATGGGTGCAAAAGATATGCGGCTTCCCGGTCTGGATTGAGCCAGAACAGGTAAATCGACTGTAGCAACCTGTGCAATCACAGAATATCCCCCAATTGACTGGTGATCCGCCATTAATACGATGGGCTGCCCATCCGAAGGTACTTGGACCGTGCCAAAGGTGACTGCCTCGGATAAACGATTCAACGGCTGATCCAGCTCCAACCGCCAACCCTGCATCCGGTATCCCATGCGATCGGATTGCGAAGAAACCACATAATCTTCAGCATAAAACTGCTTGAGACTCTCTGTGGTGAAATACGAATGCTCCTGACCTTGCATCACTCGAATGATAGGTTTACCGTAATAGTCGGGTCTCTCCCTCTCTGATAAAAGCCATGTAGGAGCCGCTATAGGTTTGTTTTTACCCAATTGTATGTGCATTACGCTTATCCATTGTTGAACTTCATCCGAGATGATACCTGTTTCAAGCACATCTGCCACATGCAGAGGTCTCCCGTGAACACCACCAAGTGCTGTTTTGAGATCCGTGCTTCGGCTGCCCATCACTTCAGGCACATCGATCCCGCCAGCAAACGCCAAATATGCACGCAAGCCGTGTCGACACGCACCAAATTTCAATATGCTCCCAGCCTGTAATAGCACAGGACGCCACATGGGCACAGGCTGCTGATCTACCGTGGCACCAAGATCTGCACCACAGAGCGAAATCAGCTGATTTTGAAGCAGTCGCAACTCCGGCCCGGCCATCGTAATTTCAAGTACCGCTTCACGCCTAGAGTTACCGACAAGTATATTCGCCGCTCTGGCTGCAAACGTGTCCATGACACCTCCAACTGGCACACCATAACGGCGATA
This sequence comes from Paenibacillus sp. 2TAF8, assembly GCF_052114825.1. Lineage (NCBI taxonomy): Bacteria > Bacillati > Bacillota > Bacilli > Caryophanales > Paenibacillaceae > Paenibacillus > Paenibacillus sp. 2TAF8. The sequence goes on along the minus strand of NZ_JBFRFN010000007.1, from coordinate 149,671 downwards.
TCCGATTCTACCTTCATCTTGAACGGTCGTTAACAAACCAGGACGAATGATCTCCATACTCATCACTCCTCCTCCTTCCGTGCCAGTTCCAAGAATTCCTGCATGGTTACGGGCTGGAAACGCACATAGTCGCCAGCTTCAAGCAGACTTGGAGGATTCATCTCCGGGCGGAACAGACGGACAGGTGTCCGCCCAATGCATTGCCACCCGCCTGGCGTCGCCACCGGATAAATGCCGGTCTGTGAACCGCCAATGCCTACCGTTCCTGCCTCTACTCGAAGCCTTGGCGTTGCCCGCCTTGGAGTGGCAATTCGCTCAGGCAGCCCTCCCAAATACGGGAAACCAGGAGCAAATCCAATCATATGTACAAGGTAATCCACAGAAGAATGGATCGTAATGAGATTCTCTATCGTCAAGCCATGTTCATTAGCCACATACCCCAGATCAGGTCCAAACTCTCCACCGTAGCATACCGGAATGGACACAACCCTCCGGGAAGTTATCCCCTCAGCGGATTGCAAACCTTTAGATTTTCCCCATTGATTTGAGGGATTCAATTCATTTCGTTCAATCAGCTCATTTGGCTGTTTTAATTCATTGAGCCGGTTAAGTTGTTGTAGCAAAAAAATGCTGATTTCCCCGTAAGACGAAACACATGGATCGTAAAACAAAGTGACAGACAAATAGGAAGGCACCCACTCCACAGCAGCCGCCACAGACCTCTTCCCCAAAAAAGCACATACCGACATCACCCTCTGGTGTACCTCTTCAGATAGCGTATCGCCACAACGAATTACGATTCCACGCTCTCCGAGTGGAGATAACATGTCCTCCGTCCAGTCATAGGGGAGTGTGTTCATGGCTTTCCCTCCTCTTGTCAAGTTTCTAGCCTCTGCCGTCTAGTGCTCTCAACAGCAGTGAACGAACCGCCGGAAACGGTTCAGCCTCTTTCTCTCGTATAGCAAAATAAAGCGACTGCATGAACATTCGGATATTCAAGCTCATTTGACTGATTTCTTGTAAAGTTTTATCGTCCTTAACCTCTCCGTTTCTTTCCGTCTGAAGCAACTCAGTCCAGGCCGCAAGCTCTGCCTGCTCTATCCGATTGCGACTCAGAATCGTCACCGCTGCCTGAGCCATACGCTGATCTTCCTCATAGATGTACGCTCTGCTCGACTCCGTTACTTTTATCGAGAGTGCATGTAAAAGCTCCAGCAATTCTGCGCTTTCGAGATACGGTGATTGAGCTAAATCCTCAACCGCATCAGCGGCATGCGCCGGAGCGTGCGCCCACCCTTTATCCTCTACGTAACCCCGAACATCCCGTTCACTTTTTAGATAAGTGATTAAACTCCCCTGAATCCGTACCATATCTTCCCGCCGTAAGAAAGAACGCTGACGGTCGATGCCCAGGATCGGCGGCAGGATCAACACAGAAAACGTTCGCGTGAATACACTGTCTGTTCCCTGCTCCCCGATTCTATAGAAAAGATGCGCATCATCCAATGCTATATCCAGCAAATTCTTAAGCTGTTCATCCGAAAAAACGTTCTGACCAATCCATGTCGCCAGCGTAACGTAAATAAGCTCGTCTCGCAGCACTGGGTCTGGATTACCAATATGCTGCATCATATGCAGTGCCAATTCATAGGGTTGCTTTACCTGATCTGCGGCAAAATCCACTGCACAAAGCTGCTGTAGCTTCTGTTTTAATGTACTTGCGTCCATTTACAGTGTTCCTTTCCCTAGATCCAGATGCCGGCTGCAATTGTACAATTCGCACTGCCATGCCTGATCCTGATGGTTCACCCGTGTAATGGAGGTGTTCCCCAGTTTCACGCTAATATCCAATTCAGGCACCAGTGACCGCAGCGTATTACGAAGCACAGCCCCATGACTCACTACAATGACTCGACCATTCGGATACTGCCGAAGAATATCTTCTAACGCCGCTTTCCCACGGGAAGCACCTGCGTCCGGGTGCTCTTTTCCTAAATCGAGCGAACTCCAATCTGCTCCCCATTTCACCACACGTTCCTCTTCTGTTGTGCCCTCCACCTGACCTCCGCCCATTTCGCGTAATCTCGGATCGAGATGAATCTCCTGAATACCAAGCTGATCTCCGATAATCCGAGCCGTTTCACTTGCCCGCTCCAAGTCACTGGCGTAGATGGCATCCCAGGATTCCTCTGCCAGCCTCGCCGCCAGCAAAGCCGCCTGTTCTCTGCCCTCCTGATCAAGCGGATTGTCCGTCTGTCCCTGCGAACGTTTTTCTTTATTCCATGCCGTACTGCCGTGACGTATCAACGCAATTTGTGTCATCGCTTGTAATCCCTCTTTTCTCTAAAGCTCATTCAAGCTCGTCCTCTGTAAAATGTTTTCTGGTCTTTGGTTTCAAAAACTTGCCTTCGTTATACGTATTTGAACCGTTTCTGGGAATAGATAGGCTATCCCACGACGTTTCTTTCAACATTTTGGCCGTGTGAACAATCTGTCCCACATGATACGGATAATGCGCCAACTGCCGCATAATCGCCTCCATAATGGTATGGCCCTCATTCCGAATATATATGATCTGAGACATGTGATCCGGGGTAAACGAACGCAGTGCTCCCAGCAGAGAGTCCCAGCCCTCTTCCCATTTAGCAAGTAACTCTTCCCGCGTATGAAGATCACCCACGAACTCGGCGTCCCGCTCACGCCATGGTTTCTCTCCATCCGTTGTTAGCACATCCGTCCAGCGGGACCGCATATTACCCCACAAATGCTTCACAATCACCGCAATGCTGTTGGTGTCCTCGTTCCACGTTTGAAACAGCTGCTCCGTCTCCAATTGCTCCATTGCGCGTTCACCAAGCTGCTTATAGTAAAGAAACTGTTTCTCCGCCGTTTCCAAAAAAGTCTGATTCATGTCCATCCGTCTTACCCCCATTTCATAAAGTTATGCCGGGAAAGAAAACGTGCCATCTGCATTTGGCTCAAAGTTCAAGACCTTACTTACGGCATCCAGATTCAACTCTCCATAGATGTGTGGAAACAACTCGTTCAATTCATACAAATCTTCATAGACCAACTCTGCCTTCAACGTTCTCTCTTCAATCCCGAGCAGCAACAAGTCGGTACGTCCTGCATAATACTGTCCAGCCACCCACGGAATCTGCTCTGCAGTGGAACAGTGAATAAAGCCGTCCGTTTCTAAACTCTCTGGTGCATATGTGTCTCCTTTGGATACTTCCTCCCATACTGAACGGGAAATAATACTGTAGATCATAGACTCTTCCTCCTTGGTCGTCGCTGTGTAAGACAGCTCGTGTTAATCAACTATTATAGATCATCCCGGATACGAGCGTACAATTTCTGGTCGGTAAATACGCCTTTAATTTTCAATTGCTTGCGCAGCAAACCTTCCTGCACCATGCCCAGCTTTTCCATCACACGCGCAGATCCAATATTGCCCGCATTACATTTCCCCTCCAGCCGGTTACAATCCAGTTGCTCGAAGCAGTAATTGACGACAGGCTGCATCGCTTCCACGGCAAGTCCTTTACCCCAATAGGTGCTGCCGATGGCATATCCCAGTTCACCACTCTGCATGAATTCATCCAGATGGAAGATACCCCCTCTTCCAATCAGCGTACCGGTCTCCTTCAGCACAAAAGCCCAGAGATATACCGTTTTTTGCTCATAGTTTCGCAAAACCCGCTCCAGATAACCCATGGAATCCTCCTTGGTCTGATGGCACTGCCACAAGCTTTGCTCACTAACTTTCGGGTCGGACGCAAACGCATAATACTCATCGAGATCGTCCATCGTAAGAAGTCTGAGGTGGAGCCGTTCCGTTTCAAACTCAGGAGATGCTGCAAAAAGTTTATCGATATTCATTCCATGTACCTCCTATTTATGAATTGACTCTATAGGCGCATTAGTCTAGTCAGGATAAATCGGTCTATAAGATAAACGCATAAAATGCCGATGAGGTATCGGATGAGATCAATGACTAGAAATCCATGGCCCAATATCAGTGCTCCCAACAACGTCGAACGCAGCTCGTTCAGCCAAGGCACTTGAATCAACTGGGAAAATTCAATCATGCAACTGAATGTAGCACTTATCCATACAGCTCTAGCACGACTCCAGTGGATACATAACATACGTATACCTAAATAGATCATACCTGCCCAAAGCGCATCCCCCAAATGCTCATGCATCCATTGTGGCAAGTGTTCTCCATATGTTCTTGAAGCCAGTCCTGCAGCCATCGTAATGATCACGGCGATGAGGTATAATGCTCTGCTTTTAATGAACTTCCCAACCTGAAGCTTCACAGCCGTCCATCCAGAACCTTTAAGATGAATTCAGTTTTGGCGGTGGTATATGATTCTCTGTCGTCTTTATTCTCATCTGCAAGCTTGATTTTCAGTTCGGCGTAGGCCTTCACCAAATCCGGCCGAGATTTCAGTACATCCCGAAAACAAATCTGCCGCTCCCAACGTTCCTCACCTGGACACATGAGATGCAGATGCACAGCTCGTTTTCCATCTTTAACTCTGACCCAGAATCGTCTGTATTCCCGGCCATCCAGCTCAGGCGGGACATAATTCCAGCCTACAGGGTTCAACCGTTCGGCAATCAGACCCATATCATCCCAGGACTGCACCTTCCCCATCAGATCAATAATTGGCTTGGCAGACAAACCAGGTATGGATGTGCTCCCAATATGTTCGAATGTATGTATATCCAGGTTCTTCAAAAGTTCTCTTAACTGCGCAATTTCTTCCTCAGCCTGCGTACTCCAAGCGGAGTTAGCTTCTACAACTTCTACAGGTTCCGTGGCCCATGCAGGCCAATTGTCAGGGTTCATATGATCCGTCATTTCTATGAACACTCTCCTTATAAATTGTATTCTATGTTCAAAAAGGAGGCGCATAAGTACGCCTCCCTCTTAGTATACATGGATTCAATTCGATCTGATATTGATATGTAACAGGCTTCCAACAGGATTCACCTTGCTTCAATGCCTCATGTGGCAAGAAGACGTATTGTTTTAATGATTATTTCACCGTTACAGGTATCGTCACTTTTTTATTGCCCCATTTGGCCGTAATACTCGTTTTCCCTTTAGCAACAGCAACGATTCTTCCACCAGTTACAGTGGCGATATTCGGTTTGGAACTACTCCACACCGCACTTCCCGTTACCAGCGTGGTTTTCCCTGTATCATACTGAGCTATCACACCCAGTGTTGTGCTAGACTGCGGAGATAAAACCAGACTCTTCTGACCCGCAATCAGCTTTTGGAGCGTAGGCACTACGGTGACTGCCGCAGTGATGGTCTGACCCTGATATGTGCCCGTCAAGGTGGCTTGTCCTTCGCTCATCCCTTTGACCACACCGTTCTTCACTGCGGCCACACCAGGGTTGGATGATGTCCATATAATGGATTTGGATAAATTAACCGTCTTACCGTTAGAATACGTTCCCATCACTTTAAGTGGGGCAGACTTCTTGATAGTTAACTGAATCGTTGCAGGTGTAACAGCAATCTTGGTGATAATATCGGTGACGGTTACTGGTACTTTAACGATAGTTGATCCATATTTCCCTTGCAGAATCACTTTACCAGGAGTAACACCTTTAACCTTTCCGTTCTCGATCACAGCGAGTTTACCCGATATGGTCCATACGATGTCGGATGTAACATCCTCCTGCTTACCATTGGCACGCGTGATATTTACTTTGGGGAGCGTGCCTTCGTTTCCTTTTACAAACGTGTACGCACTGGGTGAAGCCTTGATACTTTTGATTTTATCCTGCACCTGAACGACCACCTGTGTTTTAACTCCGTTCACTTGAGCAACAATCGTTGCTTCACCTGCTGCAATCGCTTTAACTTTCCCCTTTGTGATTGCGAGAACAGTGGGATTACTAGTGGACCAGGTTACTCCCCCGGTAACATCCTGTTTCTGTTCCAAACCTTCAACTGTAGCCATCACCTGATATGATGCGGTCTCCCCCACATTCATCTTCTGCGGACTGCTACCTGAAATCTCCATTGAGACGACATCACCTGTTGCTGCCCAAACTGACGTAGGCACGACAACTGTGAGTGCAATAATCAGAGCAAGCATGCCTCTCAATGTCCAGTTTAATCTACTCATATCCAGTCTCCATCTCCCATCATGCAATCGTTTAACTTCTCTTATCGCCTAATATTTTACTATCCACTATACTTTATATCGGACTTAAGGTGGTTAAACTTAAATGACAAGTAGGATAGATAGGAGCATTTTATGATTTTCATTGTATGATCCACAAAGGTACGCTCAGAAGATGAGATGGTCTTACTGATGAAAACAGCCCGCAATCGTTTTGAAAAGGTACTCCAATCCGGAAGGATTGAAATTATTAACGAGCGTGAATGGAAGCTGCGTTAAGAATACAGGTGAACCATGGAACGTATACAAACGCCAGAAATATAGAAAAATACCAATGGTATAAAGAAAAGCTTATGAAGCAGCATATATTTGAATAAAGAGGAACCCGATAAAGGCTCCTCTTTATTGGTTTATTCTTTATTTCCTTAGATCGACATCACGTGTATTCCTTCTATTCACCCTGCTCATGCTCTGGCAAAATCAAACGTTCGGCCCCGCCCATGTAAGGACGTAGGGCAACCGGAATATAAATACTTCCATCAGCCTGCTGATGGTTTTCCAGCAATGGGATCAAGATGCGCGGCGAAGCTACGGCTGTATTGTTGAGGGTATGGCAGTATACCAGCTTGCCGTCCTCGTCAACACAGCGAATGTTCGAGCGACGAGCCTGAAAATCATGCAGATTCGATGACGAATGGGTCTCGCCATATGCTCCGCGGCTTGGCATCCAGGTTTCGATGTCATACTGTTTGTAGGTTTTCTGCGACATATCCCCAGTACATACCGCCACCACACGATACGGCAGTTCCAGCATCTGCAATAGCTCCTCCGCATGCCCTGTAATTTCCTGCAGCATCTTTTCCGATTCTGCCGCATCCGGCGCACACAGGATCACCTGCTCTACTTTGGCAAACTGATGCACACGGTACAGACCGCGAACGTCACGTCCGCCCGAACCTACCTCACTGCGGAAACATGTCGATACTGCAGCCAGCTTTACGGGCTGTTTCACGTCGAGCACTTCATCCGCATAATACGAAACGAGCGGTACTTCCGATGTGCCAACAAGCCACTTGTTCTCACCATGCAACTCATACACCTGATCCCGGCCTGTCGGGAAAAACCCCGTGTTCACCAAGGCATCCTCCCGAACCATGAGCGGAACTTCCAGCGGAGTGAATCCGTGCTCCATCAGCAGATCCAGTGCGAGCTGCTGTACCGCCCGGTGTAGTAACAGACCTGCCCCCCTGAGCACATAGCTGCGCGTTCCACCGATTTTCACGCCACGTGGTATATCGATCAGCCCGTGCATCTCTCCAAGCTCGACATGATCTCTTGTATCGTAGTCAAACACGGGAAGTTCACCTACCCGCCGTAGCTCTACATTGTCTGCATCCGAACTTCCAACAGGTGTATCTGGCGACACGGTATTGGGTACCAGCCATTGCAATCTGGTTACTTCCTCCTGTATTACCGCCAGCTTGGCTTCCTCTTGATCCAGCTGTTCATTCAATTCTTTTACCTGTGCCCGCATGGTCTCTGCTTGTTCACGTTCACCCGATTGCATTAGCTTTCCGATCTCCGCAGACAGCGCATTGCGCCGACGACGTGCCTCTTCCGTGTGCTGTAAAAGCGCTTTGCGCTCGTCATCCCGTTCGATCAGAACAGTAATATCGATCTTGATTTTTTTCCCGTCTGCTGCCTCCTGAACCTCTTCCACATGTGCCCGAACCCACTTCATATCTAACATGGTCACCGTCTCCTTTGGCTAAAAAAATACAAAGAGCGCCCTCATCCCTTGGGACGAGGAGCGCTCTGCTCGCGGTGCCACCCAACTTGCCGAACCGGTTCAAACCTCCTGATTCAGCCTCTTGGTCCGCGATAACGGGCGGTTCCGGTTAACTTGGGAAAATTTCAATTCGCTCCCTGGCGAAAACGCCTCCGAGTTGGATTCTCTTCAACGGCATAGTCCGATCTGTAATTGTGTCTTTCAGTATATATGAAGACAGCACTACATTGCAACCTGGTGTTTTGAGAACCTGTTTTTCTACCCATCCGTTCGCCAGAATCATAGCGAACATTAGCATTTATATGGATTTATGTATTATCATTGTTGTTATAAGAATAACACCTTAGAATTTTCGCATCATCAATATCACTGATTGACTTGTTATCTCGTCTGTTTAGATTCTATACTTAATTTGGAACCACAGCAAACACCATTAAAGCAATTGTTCTAGAAAGATAATACACTAGGCTCCTCTCATTTCTCTATGTGATTCCAACTCAAATCTATTGACAACTTCAATTAATTGTAGAATCAGCTCTTGCTTCAAATCTTCACGATTCTGGACATTTGTTTGGCACAGAGATTTTTTGATTTTGGGTTCAAATCGGTAAATCACCTCCATTAGTGCCTCTGGATTATTTTGTTTCGCTTTTCTGATGAGTTCTCCCCACGTCTCATTCATAATTGTCCCCCCTTATGCATGATAGCTGTTCTTAGTTTTTCCAAAGCTTTTTTTCTTGTCTTAGAGACACTTTGCTGTGAAATTCCAAGGATAAGAGCAATTTCCGTATCACGTAGAACCTTACAGATCGACAAGTTAATAATTTCTCTTTCGCGAGCTGTTAGACGAAGGAATGCAGCATATAAGAATGGATCACTGATCTGTTCTTCTAATATTCCAACTATTGATCCAAATGCAACATCGGTCTCGGTCATCAAGACCTCATCTCTTATTTCCATATCCTCCAAAACCAAAGCATAACGTTCATTGATCTTCCTTATTTTTTTATCAAAATGAATGGAATTATAATGAAGCATACTAGAGACGTATCCAATAAATCGTTTCTCCCCATCTGAAATATCAAATGAATGTGCCTTATTTTCACGGGTCATAGAATCTCCTCTCTTTTTGTAAAAATATAAATTAACAAGATTCAGAAATTAACGGAACGTATGTTCTTATTTTATTATAACTAACATCATTAATTATTACGCCTACGATATAGAGGTATTTGGAAGAAAAAAAGACGAAAATATAGAGTACTTACAATGAGGACAACAGAAGAAGAATGCTTGGGGATTTGAAAGAACGATAAAAAGACATTATGAGCTATCATTACGTCTTTGGAGAATTTCCGGAATTCACAGGAACCTTGCATTAGCTGCATATATCATAGTAAATATGCTAAATTATATCTACTGAAGGGAGCTGTGACTTTATGAATATGAAACCAAATAATCTAAATGGTTCCGAGGATGAAGCTACCAAACGAAGAGCAGAAGAAATGGCTCGTCAAGCTCAGGGAAGTTCTTTAAAGAGTGGTATAATAACGACTTTGGTTTTAGCAGTCGTCATTGTTGGTATTTTTTATGGTATAGCTTACTTTAGAACCAGCTAAAAAGATTATAAAAATAAAGTTTACATTAAAATAATTTCTGATTTTTCAGAATTAGAGTCTTTTAACTTATAACACACTCCCCACATTCCAGATGTACAGTAAATAGAAACCTGGAATGTATGGGGAGTTTTCTTATAAGATCCCTTTAACAATATTAGTGCAATCAAACTATCGCCTGAACGTCTATGCATGGGTTTTCGTAGTAAATAAGAATCTGATACGTTTAGTCGAACTCCCTTATTGCCCGGATATAACTATGAAGAGAAGCAAATTTAAAAAAACAATTTATTTTACTTAAAAACAAATCTAACTGTTCCTTCAGTTAGGTTATTTAAACGATTCGTTAAACGGACACCACCGCCGCTTGTCCTTTAAACAACTTGCCAAACACATAACGCACTAGCGGCCCGAGTACGATTAACTGATACGGCAAAGCCAGACTAAAGTTACGAGCAATCGTGTGAAGATACGCACTGAACACGGATACTCCATCTAACCGATCTACTGCATAGGCAGTAATGATACCATATAGAGACATGACCAAAACCATACCAATGACCATAAAAATTGACATGGTAACTACACCTTTGATTTTACTGGTTTTTGCAAATGGGATGGAAAACGCAATTCGTCTCGCTACGGGTCCTACGATGAACGACTCCACCAAAAATGCCAGGACAAAACAGATCAAAAATTGAAACAGCATCTGCATCACGGACATCTGACTTAACATCCCCGTATGCCAAAGATTGAAGGTCATCATTACTACGACCATTCCTGTACACATCATAAGTCCAAAAATCACTTGTTCTTTCTTGCTTACTGGCAATATACTCATCCTTTCTGTAACTTGGATCATTATAGACAATTGGAATCCCTTCACATAAGTGAACATTCTGTGAAAAATATTTTTAGTCCAACTTATGTAGGGTGTGTCTGAAAACGCTGAAGAAAGCAGACTTTGCCGGATTTCCGTTCCAAGCAAGGAAGTTTACCGCAGACGTGCCGGGGCACATCAAGGGGAAGCGACGTAGCAAGGGGCGAAAAAAGATACACTTCAGCAGGTTTCAAGATACGCCCTAGACACAATCCTGTCACTGGCCTATAATTACACCTAGTAATGCCCGTAACTTCATAGTTTCCCAGGGGAGTCGGAATTGGCCGGCTGAGAGTGTATCCCACCAAGATACTAACCCTTAGACCTGATCTGGATCATGCCAGCGTAGGAATCGGAGTATATTGCAACGGCACAGCCATAGGCTGAACGCCACTCTCTCACGCCTGCACGCGTCCCGGATTACGGGGCGCTTTTTTTGTTTTCTTTTGACATGCAGAAACAGAAAAATGACGTTATTCGGATAACCCGCAAGTATAAATTCGTCGATTTATGCAAAGGGATTGGATATGAAGCCAAGGAGTACCCCGTGCCATCCGGCCGGACATACCGAAGGAGAGAATCACAATGAAATGGCGCAAAACGATGGGAATGTTACTCATGTGTGTACTGTTGGTTACCGTGGCTGCATGTGGTGGCAAAGAAGCCGCTCCGGCTGAACAGAACGGTACGACCAGTTCGGAGAAAACGAATGAGAACAGCGGTGCTGCACCGAAAGATGTGAAGGTTGTGCTCGACTGGACTCCAAATACGAATCATACTGGTCTGTATGCCGCAGTGGATCAGGGTTTTTATAAAGCAGCAGGTCTCAACGTCGAGATTGTACAGCCAGGTGCTGGTGGAGCAGATACGATGGTTGCCTCAGGTGAGGTACCGTTTGGCGTCAGTTATCAGGAAAGTGTCACTCAGGCGCGTACGCAGGACGTTCCGCTTGTGTCGATTGCCGCAGTTATTCAGCATAATACGTCCGGTTTTGCAGCGCCGATGGATCGCAAGATCAAATCGCCTAAAGATTTTGAAGGTAAGACGTATGGCGGTTGGGGTTCCCCAGTAGAAGAAGCGGTGATGCAATCCATTATGGAGGGCGAAGGTGCTGACGTATCCAAAGTCAAAAACATTAACATGGGCGATGCAGACTTCTTCACAGCTGTGAAACGGGACATCGACTTTGCGTGGATTTTCTATGCCTGGACGGGAATTGAGGCGGAATTACGCGGAGAACCGATTGACATGTTGTATGTGAAAGATTATGCCAAAGCGCTGGACTACTACACCCCTGTCCTCGTAACCAACGAACAGACGATTCAGAAAGACCCTGAACTGGTGAAAGCTTTCCTAAAGGCCACTTCTGAAGGGTATCAATATGCCATTGACCACCCTGAAGAAGCAGCGAACATTCTGATCAAAGCCGTGCCTGATCTGGACAAGGAATTAGTACTGGCAAGCCAAAAATGGCTCAGCCCGAAATACCAAGATGATGCACCACGCTGGGGCGAACAAAAGGAAGAGGTGTGGAAGAACTACACCGACTGGATGTTCAGCAAGAAATTGCTGGATAAAGAGATCGATGTAACGAAAGTCTACACGAACGAATTTTTACCACAGTAATACGTAGCATTATCATCATTAATGTAAAATGAAATTTGATATTTTCACGTTTGAATGAAGAGGACACGGACAACTTGAAGAAGCGAAGCGATCGCTTATAAAATTCACCGAGTTTCCCCTTTCTACATCAGTTGAACTACTCGTTTACACATTAACGGAGAGGACAGAAAAAACCTGAAAAAGCGGAGCTAAAAGCTTTCTGAAAGAAAGCTAGCATCGGAAGCATACGCTTCGCCTTTATCACCGGATTTTCCCCTTTGGAAAAGGAATCAAAAAATCTGGGGATAACAGCGATTGGAAGGTTATTCTGTCATCGGAGTGTCTGTGTAAACTTTCTTTAGTTAAATTTATATAGAATGGTTCAAAAAGCTTGAAGATTACAGCAATCGGGAAGTTACTCTGGCATCGAAGTGGCACGTGTAACGATCAACTTTTCATTTTACTCACACTCGAAAGGAGAATTTTCTCTTATGGCAAGTACATTACTCAGCATACAGGTGATTCCCAAAACGCCAAACGGCGAGAACTCCTATCCTTACGTAGACCGCGCCATCGAAGTCATTCAACAATCCGGCCTGAAATATCAGGTCAACGCACTCGACACCACGATGGAGGGCGAATTGGATGAACTGCTGGAGGTTGTCCGCAAAATGCACGAAGTGCTTGTGGAAGCCGGCAGCCCAAGCATCATCTCCCAGATCAAAATCGCACATAGTCCAGACGGATTCAGCATGGATACACTGACGGAGAAATATCGCTAATGTCTACCTATTTCAAAAGTGTATGGCCGCCCCTCGTGGCGGTTATTCTCTTTATTGCGATATGGCAGGGGGCCGTCTCCCTGTTCCATATTGAGAAATGGATGCTGCCTGCGCCGTCCGATATCGCCCACGAAGCAGCTTCTCAGGCTGAACGTCTCGGCATGCATGCTGCCGCAACGATCCAATTAACCCTTATCGGATTCGTTGCCGGAACAATGGTAGGCCTGCTAATTGCGATGGTGCTGCATCTGATTCCTTTTCTCAAATCAGCCTTGTACCCATTACTCATTCTTAGTCAAAATATCCCAACCATTGCACTCGCACCACTCCTGCTGATCTGGTTCGGCTTTGGCCTGCTGCCCAAGCTAATCACGATTATCCTAGTCTGCTTCTTCCCAGTGGCGGTTGCGGCCATGGATGGACTAACACGCACCGATGCGGCGATGATGAACTATATGCGTATGGCAGGAGCGAAGCGCCATCATATTTTTTGGAAACTGGAGCTGCCCCATGCTCTGCCATCCTTATTTTCCGGCGTCAAAATTGCTGCCACCTACAGCGTAATGGGAGCCATCATTGCCGAGTGGATCGGAGCGGATAAAGGTATCGGTTATTATATGATGCTACAGAAGTCGGCTTACCGTACGGATCGCCTTTTTGTTGCCATTATGATTATTGTGGCGCTTAGTCTTCTGCTCTTCCTGCTCATTGCGCTGTTAGAGAAGCTACTTGTGCGCTGGCGCCCACAGAAGCGGTAGTTTTCTGCATATCAGAGGTTAACGTAATATGGACATTAGGATGTGATTCCCTATGAAAAGATACCCGAATGAACCTGTGCAATCCGCACAAGTTAGAAACACACCACCCGGAGATGACGACGCAGCTTACATAACTGCTCAGTCTTCAATAGCGGAATCCGAACCACCGGCAGTACCTTCTTCCGTTTCCACATTGACGCACAGTGAAGCGACCGATGCGGCTCTAAGCCTGGATCACAATAAAACGAACGGTTTGGGTTACGCCCCTGTTTCACCTGCGCTGGACATCATTGATGTACATGTGTCCTTTAAAGAACGACGGCGTAAGCTGCCTGTACTGAATGGTTTGTCCCTGACCGTGGAAAAAGGGGAGTTCGTCGCCATCGTAGGCCCTTCTGGCTGTGGCAAAAGCACCCTGTTCCATATCATCGGCGGTTTGCTGAAGCCGCAGGATGGCGAGGTATTCATGAACGGTAAGCGGGTTACCGGACAACGTGGACATATCAGCTACATGCCGCAGCAGCCCGCCCTTTTCCCATGGCGAACCATTGAGGAGAATGTGATGCTGGCTGGCGAAGTTGCTTCAGCAGCGGCTTTCGCTGCTCCAGGCGTTCAGCCTGCTCCACGTGCCGAAGCCCTCGCTGAGGCACGACAGTGGCTCGGCAGTGTTGGCCTTGCCGGATTCGAGCGGGCTTACCCTCATCAGCTGTCAGGCGGGATGCAGCAGCGTGCCGCTTTCCTGCGTGCACTACTCAGCCCGCAGGAGCTGATGCTGCTCGATGAGCCATTTAGTGCGCTCGATGCCCTGACGCGGAGCGACATGCAGCGCTGGTTGCTCGATATCTGGGAACAGAATCGCCGCTCGGTGCTGTTCATCACCCATAATATCGAGGAAGCGCTGTTGCTCTCGGATCGTGTCTATGTGTTATCGAACCGGCCTGCAGCCGTGCTGCACGAGGTTGAGGTTCCTTTTGACCGCCCGAGACGAGATGAGATTGCAGAAGAACCTGCCTTTCTTGAACGCAAACGACAGATTGCCCAGTGGATGAAAGAAGAACAGCAGAAGACCCGCCTATCTCGATAGCGCGGGTTTTTAGTTATATTTTTCCTGATTTGGGTGATCCAATACATTAAATAGAACGTTACATCATATAAATACCTAGGAAATAAGGAGGAACTCCCTCATGCATTCCCGAACGTTTGCACCGCTGATCGATGCCCATATCCATTTGGATCAATATACTCCCGAGGAACAGCAGGCGATGCTGACCAGCTTCAGGTCACAGGAGATCGAGGCCATGATTGCAGTCTCCATGAATCTGGCTTCCGCTCAGTCCAATCTGGAACTGGCCAAACAGCATCCGCACTATATCTACCCGGCGTTTGGCTATCATCCCGAACAACCGCTGCCATCCCTCGCCGATCAGGAGCAGTTTTTTCACTGGATCGAAGAACACATTGGACATGCCATTGCTATTGGGGAAGTAGGCTTGCCCTATTACAGCCGTGAAGAAGCACAGCGAACAGGCCTGAGCTTTGACCAGAGCGGATATATTGATCTGCTGGAGCAATTCATCATCCTCGCCAAGAAACACCATAAACCTGTTGTGTTGCATGCCGTGTACGAAGATGCTGATATAGCCTGCAATCTGCTGGAGAAACATCAATATGCACATGCCCACTTTCACTGGTTCAAAGGATCAAAACAAACGATTCAGCGTATGGCAAACAACGGATATTATATCTCCTTCACACCGGATATTCTATACGAAACGGAGATTCGTGAGCTTGCCCGGCAATATCCGGCGGAACAAGTGATGGCAGAAACAGATGGGCCTTGGCCCTTCGAGGGGCCGTTTCAGGGACGGATGACACACCCGGTGATGACACGTCAGGTGATTCAGGCTTGGTGCGAGATTACCGGTATGGGAACCGAGCGGGCAACACGGCTTTTTTACCGAAATACCAAACGTTTCTATCATCTCCCAGATTAAGCGAAGGAGAATTAAAGCGACTTCGAACAAGGATATACGCATGCAAAAAGCCAGTCGGACTCACGATTGAACGGCACTCTGTTAGCCAAACGTTGGTAATACCCAACTGACTTTGGGTGGCTGTTCAATCCTGTCCTACTGGCTTTTAAACCAACTTTTGAATCTGCTCTTGATCTACATCATTCATCCTGTTTGCGAATTGTACAGATGGTGCAATTCACAACGTATACAATGGCGAATTACGCACTAGCGCTTCAGAAACCCTCTGCGTTCCAGAAATGCTCTCACTTGCATACGAGCAGGCTCGGTAAGACGTTTCGCCATGAGTTCAGACCATGGAGTTTTGCGCTCACCGTGGGTACGTTCTTTCAGGTATTCTGTCGTGGTCACATCATACTCTTGAACACCTTCCAGAGTTTGTTCTGGTTGGTAGCGGTTATGATGTAATACAGCTTTTAGCGGCAGACGTGGGCGAATGCCCGTTTCCTGATCTGCAACCCCGATGCACATGCCATATACCGGATAAACGCCATCCGGTAATTCAAGTAATTCTGCTACTTCTTCAATACGAGTGCGAAGTCCACCGATATACACAATACCGAAACCGAGCGATTCGGCAGCAAGAGCGGCATTCTGAGAGGCCAATGCAGCATCAATCGTAGCAACCATAAAATTTTCGGTGGAGTCTGCATAAGACTCCTTCTCCGGAAGATGACGCTTCGCCGCATCTTTCAGTCGGTACAGGTCAGCACACCATACGAGAAAGACCGGACATTCATTGACGTAAGCCTGCCCCCCGGCGAGTTCAGCTAGTTTGGCTTTCTGTTCCTGATCTGTCACAGCGATAATCGAATAGGCCTGTACGTTGCTTGAAGAGGATGCCATCTGTCCCGCCGCTACTATAGCAGCGAGTTGCTCCTCACTGACTGGATCTGGCTTGAATTTGCGTACGGAGCGGTGTTTCATCATCAGTTCAATCGTTTCATTCATGGCTGTTCACTCCCAATCCTCGAAGTACAAACTCCACCGTCTGTTCGGCAAGTTCCTCTGTATTCATATCCTGATAATCAAAACCAAATCTTGAGTGCTTGGCCCGCTTGTGTGCAAGTGCTACCCCCATGACCTGAAGCATGGCATAGGATGCGGATTCAATCCGGAACACTCCCTGATCTTTACCTTGCTGCAGATACTCTCTCACTTTATTCCAGACCGGGTCCAGATACTGAAACACTGTTGCAGTCCGGTTGGTACGCAGTGTAATTTCCAGCTGCACAATGTCGCTCATCTCGCGATCCGTCATCGTAAACTTCACGACTTCACCAACAATTCGGCGAATACCTTCGACCGGGGACATCGATTCCGCAGCCAGCATACGCAGGATATGTTCGGGAAAAAAATGCTCAAATAACGCATCGAACACCTTCTCTTTACCGCCAAAATGATAAGACACCAGCGACACATTCGCTCCCGCCTCATCACAGATTTGACGAACACTCGTCCCATCATACCCTTGTAGTGCAAAAAGTTTCTTGGCTGCAAGCAATATCCTCGTTTTGATATCCAAATCCGGTTCCGTCATTTGTTTCTCTCCTCTTATCCGTTCATGTCAGTTGCTTCAGCCTTTTACCCAGACTGTAGCCCTCACTTCATCCCGTCTATTATATTACACCAAACACCCCGATGAAAATCACCGGGGTGCTTGGTTCAAACGTTGCAGCTTCATGATGCCTGCGTATATTAGCTGTTTGCCGGAGCTGGGCTTGGCATGCCAGCCGGTTTGCGTCCTTTTTTGAGCAGTGTCACCGCAAGGGACAGCGCAACAGCTACGAGCAATACAACAACGATGGAACCTGCGGCAGATTGCACACCTGGGCCACCTAGTTGAACGCTTAGAATACCCTGAACCGCATAAGTTGCAGGCAAGTAATGACCGATTCCGCTGTAGAAGCTGTTCAACAATTCGCGCGGCACCATCGCACCGGATGATACCAGTTGCAAGGACAGCGAGATGATGTTAAACAGGCTTCCAGCCGGCCCAAAGCAGATCAGGAAGAACTGGGAGAAGAACATAAATGTACACAGGAACAGTGCCTGGAACAACCAGAAGGCCACGAATCCTTGTGCAATCTGCCCACCCAGCGCCACGATCAGAGAAGATCCCAGCAAGGAAACAATCAGAGCAGAGCCTACATTAATGATGACCCGAGCACCGAATAATGTCAGGCGGGAATACATCGAAGACAACATCCCCATAGCTACCTGAAGATTCATACCCATAATCATGGCACCAACGTAAGATGCAAGCACCATCATCATCGGCACCATCTGATTGTTCATGCCGTTCACCGGATTAATCGATGTCGTTTTGCCTTCGACACGGTTGGTCAGGTTCGCAGCGGCCTGAGCTGCTTGATCCGCTGGAGCACCGGAAGCGGTCAGAACGGTCTGTACCCCTTGCGCGGAAGCTTGTTTGTTCATGGTGTTGGTCACGCTCTGTGACACACCTTGCATCATGCTTTTGATCGTTACCGGATTGGCTTCATTAATCGTATATTTGATCTCGGCTGTAGCGCCAGCCGTTTGAAGGGATTGATTAAATCCTGCTGGAATGTCCAGCACCATATGCACTTGATGATGATTCAATTGATCCAGTGCTTCAGAGGCACTCAGGTTAGCCACGGTATGGAAAGGCAATGTTTCTGCCAATCGATCCGCAATCCCTTTGGAGAGTTCACCATCCTCATTCACAATAGCTACGGTTAATTCTTTCGTCCGGTCGTTCACGCCGGAATATGCGGTCATCCAGATCACGCTAAAAATAACCTGGAACATCAGTGCAGTAACAATACCAATAATCACTGGTGGTTTTTTAAACAATGTACGTAGAGCTTGCAGCATATAATTGAGTTCCTCCATTTTAAAAAAAATAATTTAAATTTGATTTAAACACTCGTTTGAATCAAACAATCGTTTAAATTTTAAAGGTATATGTCTATATTGTCAATATACTTTCGTAACATTCAGAAAATTTATCCAAGTTTTCATGAATGAAGCTGGATTTATTTTCATAGAAGCCTATCCCACAATTGACTTATGACCCCTTTTGCACAAAAAAATACACGGTTCGCCGTGAAGCGAGCCGCGCATTTCCATGGATCATTGAGCCATCTGTCGCCCAGCTTTTCTATTCTTCCACATAAACGGATCTCTTTTTTTATGACTTGGTTCGAGTCAGCTTCATCCGCTGCAAACGCAGGGCGTTCAGTACAACGGATACCGAGCTAAATGCCATTGCAGCACCTGCCAACCATGGAGCCAGAAACCCTACTGCCGCAATCGGTATGCCGATCACATTGTAGCCGAGCGCCCAGAACAGGTTCTGTTTGATATTGCCCATCGTGCGGCGGCTCATCTCAATAGCATCTGCAATGCTGTTCAAGTCGCCGCGCATCAATGTAATATCTGCCGCTTCCATCGCTACGTCCGTTCCGGTTCCAATCGCCATGCCGATATCAGCAGTAGCCAGTGCCGGAGCATCGTTGATACCATCTCCGACCATAGCTACCTTCAGGCCGCTCTCCTGCAATTTTTTCACTTCTGCGGCTTTGCCTTCAGGGAGAACTTCTGCCAGAACGCTGCGGATTCCCGCTTGCTCCGCTACCGCGCGGGCTGTCCGTTCATTATCTCCTGTAATCATAATGACATCGATCCCCATAGCCTGAAGTCGTCCGATGGCTTCGCGCGAGGTATCCTTGATCGTATCCGCCACCGCAATAATGCCTGCCCACTGACCCTGAACAGCAACCAGCATCGCGGTACGCCCCTGTTCCTCCAAAGCGTTCATCTGTTGTATGCTTTCCTCAGGTACATCTACGTTTCCATCTGCTAGCAAGCGCCGTGTTCCCACGAGAATTTCCTCACCAGATAACGTTGCACGTACACCATAACCAGGAATGTTCTCAAATGTTGCTGCTGGCTCCAAAAGCAGACCTTTCTCCCGAATACCGTTTACAATCGCCTCGGCTAACGGATGCTCCGAGCTTTGCTCCGCCGCTCCAACACGCTTAAGCAGCTCCGATTCTGTCCAGCCCGGTGCAGCAACAACGTCAGTTAATACGGGCTTACCCTGAGTAACGGTTCCTGTTTTGTCGAGCACAACCGTCTGAATCTGCTGGGCAGACTCCAGATGCTCACCGCCCTTGAACAGAATTCCATATTCTGCCGCACGGCCCGATCCAGCCATGACGGAGGTTGGTGTTGCCAGCCCAAGTGCACACGGACAAGCAATAACAAGCACAGCTATCGCTTTTTCCAATGATCCGGCGAAGTCCCCAGGGCTTGCAAACAGAAACCAGATCAAAAAGGTCAGTACGGCGATCCCCACCACAATAGGGACAAAAATACCCGAGATTACATCGGCAATCCGCTGAATAGGTGCTTTTGATCCCTGCGCCTGCTCAACGACTTTAATAATTTGCGATAAAGCTGTATCCGAACCCACACGAGTTGCCTGAATGCGGAGAACACCGTTTTTGTTCAGCGTCGCACCCGTGACGGGGTCGCCAGGCTTTTTATCAACAGGCAAGCTTTCACCGCTCAGCATGGATTCATCGACAGAGGATTGGCCCTCTTCGACGATACCATCCACCGGAATGCTGTCTCCGGGCTTTACCAGAACAAGATCGCCAACGGCTACGTAGGAAGCCGGAATCAGAACTTCCTGTCCGTCCCGAATGACGCGTGCTTCACGCGGTGCCAGTTCAATCAAGCTTTTGATTGCCTGTGAAGAGCGTCCTTTCGCCACAGCCTCGAACCATTTTCCGAGCAAAATCAATGTAATCAGAATCGCACTTGTCTCATAGTAAAGTTCCACCATGGGCATAGCCGCAGCTCCTGCAGCAGTGCCTACATCCGTTCCCATTGCACCATGATTCATGCCCTGGCCCATACCGGCACCAGGTAAATACCCGCTCGTTAATGTCAGGTACAGACTGTAGAAGAAGGCTGCGCTGGTTCCGAGTGCCACAAGTACGTCCATATTCGCACTACCGTTCCGAAGCGCTTTGTATGCCCCCACATAAAACTGCCATCCAATAACAAATTGCACTGGCGTAGCGAGAAGCAGCTGGAACCATGGGTTTAGAAACAGTTCCGGTACATAAATGCCCGAGGTAAAGGAGAAATGAGCTACCATTGCCCACAATAGCGGAATGGACAAGAGTGCGGAGATCATCCACTTCCATTTCTTACGCTGCAGTTCTCGTTCACGAACAGAGGTGGATTCCTCTTGTGTTAATTGTAATTCGGCGCCATAGCCCAGCTGTTTGATCTTGGCCGTGATGTCGGATGGTTTGAGTGCACCCGCAGCATATTCGATATGCCCCGTCTCCAGTGCCAGATTGACATTAGCTTGAGAAACACCCGGTAGCCGGGAAAGCCCCTTCTCAATGCGTGCAGAACAGGCCGCACAAGTCATGCCCGTAATATCGAGATCGACGGATTCCATCACCGTACCATATCCAAGCGCCGCCACTTTATCCCGCAATGCGTTTACATTGGTCGTTTTGGGATCATACGAGATGGTTGCCTGTTCAATGGCAAGATTCACGTTCGCCTGATGCACCCCTTCCATACGAGACAAGCCTTTTTCCACACGCGTGGAACAGGCCGCACAGGTCATACCTGTGATGTGCAGGGTTGTCTTCAAACCTGAATTCTCCGTAGGTGCAAGCGTTGGTGCGGGTTCTATATTTTCAGATGCATTTGTTGTCATCATTTCAGCTCCTTTCCAAAAGAATAAATACCCTATGGGGGTATGTAAAAGACAGAAAATCAGGCTTAAACCGTCCCTGTGTGATGAAGTCAGTTAAGGATTGTAATCCTTTTAGAAGGAAAACCGAGCATCCCGAATTCCACTTCTTGTCCTGGCTTGATCCAGGCTCCATAATCACATACGGCTTAAGCCTGCACTGCTATATTTCATTAGTGAAGCATTTCGAATCCATTAAACGACATCGTATCCTTGATCTTCAATCGCGGCTTTGATCTGATCTACGGTAACCGCCTGCTCGTTGTATTCTACGGCTACTGTTCCGGCTGCCAGATCCACCTGACCACTTGCTCCCGCATTTTTCACCGCTTCTTCAACGGACTTTACACAGTGATTGCAAGACATTCCTTTGACATTCAACGTAACATTAGACATGTTCTGTTCCTCCTCGATTAAATATATTTGCAGATGGAGTATGTTCTTATGAGGTCTTATCCTTGTTGTACTACTTCATCAATTTTCTAACCGTAACCAGTAATTCATCCACGACTTCGTGTTCTCCCGCCTGAATACGTTCCACAATACAGCTCTTCATATGTCCTTCCAGCAAAAGCTTGCCTACCGAATTCAGCGCAGACTGTGCTGCAGCGATCTGGGTTAACACATCGTCACAGTATGTGTCCTTATCAATCAACCCTTTGATGCCGCGAATCTGACCCTCCACCCGGTTCAAACGAGAGATCAGGTTGCCCTTCATCTCCTGCGAATGGTGGCTTTTACGAATGGGCTTGCCGTCTTTATCAAGGTTCACGGCATGGCATGAATCCGCTTGTTGCTCGGACTGCTGTTCCGCAGTGTATACAGGCTCTTCGGGATGGCTTTGATGTTCCATCATAACACCCCTTTTCTTTCGTTCTCCATCTAGATTAACATACCCCCATGGGGTATTCAAGGACTTATTTTATTTTATTATCGAACGTTTTGTGTTAAAGGGAACTCCGTTGATAAGCTTATGCTTCCGATGTAGCTTTTTCCAGAAAGCTTTTAGACCAACGCTTCACTTTTTTAGCCTTTTTCTGTCTCTCCGTTATTGTTTAAATGAATCGTTCAACTGATATAGTTCTCACTAAATACAAAATAATTCACTAATGAACTTTATCAAAATATAATTGTTTATATTTTTTTCCTTTTATAGTTTAACTTTGTCTGCATTTCTGTTGTTAGTTATTTGAGAGAGGAACGATAAGCCATCCTACAACAAGATCTACAAATGAAACGGTAGGTGCTACAAGTTCTGCAACCGTATGACCTAAGAAATGAGGTTTTATCGAAATGTTCTATGCCGGGACACAGAAGAAAAGGGATCGAAAGCTCCCTTTTCATTATAAGGAGTGCTTCTTATGAAAAATTGTAAAACTATTTTAGCTGCAATTGTATTTATGACAGGCATATTAAGTGGATGCAGTAGCCAGGAAGCTAAAAGCAGTAAGGATTTATCTCCATCGGCAACTGAAAATAGCACTACGAGTCAAATCGAGAAAAAATACATTGAATACCGAGATCAATTTTTTGCTTTTAAAGAGAATTTCAATCCATCCCCAGGTTTCAAACTCATATCCCCAAATGACCATATTGCAGCTGGTACCGTATCTTTTCCGGATAGCGTAACTATAGATGACAAAAAATCGGATGGTTTGACCACCGAAGTTCCTACAAAGTACGATCTATTGTACAAATCAGAAAAATCTAACATGATCGTTCAGGTGAATTTTATTTATCTGGATGGCGCTGAGTTTAAAGAAGATTCCGAGTTTATTACCATTAATACTATCTCTCAAGCACGAAATGAGAATATTGCTAAGGAGTATCAGGATCTTGAAAGACCTATGATTGATGAGTATTTTTTGCGATACAAGAATAAGTTAATTGTGATCAATTTTATTGAACAAGTTGATTACAAATCTGAAGGACAGTATAAGAAAAAGTCTGAGAGCTATGTAGAAGAACAGTTAAAATTTTATGAATCTTTCGAAAAAGCTCTGAAAGTTAACTTTAAATAATTGGTCATGTATTCTAATACAGTCCAGAAGGATTTCTTTTTGTTGTCTCAGTGTAATTATCGTTCCAATCACAATTCTTTCGCATATGGGATGCATAAAATTTACACATAAAAAACTATAAACTGCTCAATCCGAAACTTAGATGGGGAATCAAAATGATTAAAGTTTTAAACATCTTGTTTAATCTACAAGGGGTATTCCATCCTGCTGCTACGCACCCTTAGCCCCATCTGTTCATAAAAAGYCTGTGCATGCGAGTTGAATGTAGAAACCGTTAATTCTAAGTGGTCTGCCTGAAGCTCTCTCCCCAGATCCAGCATGGTCTGCATTAACCGTTTGCCTGTTCCATGTCCTTGGTGAGTTGAATCCACCACGAGTTCGTGGATATATAACATCCTGCGATCTGTAAAAAGCGAATGATCCTGAATGATACTCAGTTGTGCGCTACTGAAGCCTACAATCTTTCCGCCCTCAACATACTCCGCCACGTAGAGATAACGCTGATCGGATGCGAGCCAATCGGCATATTCCTTTTCCCCAAGCCTGGGGTGCAAAGGTTTATAAATGTCCGGCCTTGCCTGCACATGTAACTCGTGCAATTGATCTAATAACGTGGAAACACCTGGATAATCAGTAGATAGTGCATTTCGAATCTGTATGTCATTCTTCATATTCGTTCCCCTCATCCTTCCTTATTATGTATTTACAACATTATACAAGGATGAAAAAGCAGATACCATAAGGTACCTGCTCTGTCGAATTGATTATTAAGATGTGATATCTTGCGCGCATGTTTGAAATCGATATCGTACTCAATTTCCAGCCCAATCCTCCTCCTCATAATAGAGGAAGAATCCGCCCTATTTTTGGGAAGAGGTATGGTTCCCTTCGTTAAAAGCAACCGGTGACGGCTTGGCTGCCCATTCATCTGCCTGCGGTTCGATATCCACGCCGTTCATGATCTTCTTTTTTTCCATCAAGGAATCGCCGTCTTCGTCCAGTTTGTTACGGATTGCTGCCTCATCCTGAGGTTGATTGTTCTGAGTCATCGTCTGAGTCCTCCTTTTGCCATTTCATATTGTTGAAATATGTTCCTTGTATAGAATGACCCAATGATTTCAAAATCATTCTATTGAATAATTTCGATTGTTCTCCTCATAAAGCTTGTTCGATTTCTGCACTTTGCCCCCAAAAATCTAATATGGTCATTGAATGTTACTTATTAAAACGAGACAAGCGGGAAAAATGTAATTGTTAAACAATCATAAAGACACTTTATTATTTATTATGATATTCATCTTCGTTAGCAAAAAATCTATAACTGTAAACTCCTTCTTCGGAAACTTTAGTCAGTTCAACAACGAAAACGATCGAGTCATGATCAATCCAAAATGAAGATTCGGGGAATGTAATGATACGCTTTTGATTATCATTATCTGTATATTCCATATTTATTTTTATTTTCTTCTCATGGTTCAAAGGAAATGAAGTTTGAAATTGTTCTTTAACAGCTATGTCAATATTTTGGTTAAATTCTTTATAATTTGTATTTAGTGTTATATTTTCTATCTTCTCGCTTGTAGAGTTAATGATCGTAATATTCACTTGCTTCGTATCCGTTATTGGTTCATCGGCTACTCGGTCTTTCCTCGCCCCTTCACAGCCCAATAATGTACTAATCAGAATAATCAATAAGATGAATCCATTTTGTTTATTTAATATTCGCATCAAACTAAATCCACCGCCTTCAACTTGCCCTGTTCCATCCGAAACACCTCATCACACAATTCGAATATATCCTCTTTATTGTGACTCGCCAACAGAATAGTGCATCCCTCTTGCCTTTTTTTCATCAAAATTTCTTTAACGAGGCGAACGCCGTCTTCGTCTAATGCATTCATCGGTTCATCTAGGATAATCAAACGGGGATTTTCCATAATTGCTTGTGCAATTCCCAGTCGTTGCCGCATTCCAAGAGAGTAATTTCTCACTTTCTTCTTTTCATCGGGATTCAAGCCTACCATAGTAAGAACATTTCTAATTTGTGAAACATCAATAACTCTGTTAATTTGAGATAAAAACTTCAGATTATCATACCCCGATTTATGAGGTAAAAAACCTGGTGTTTCAATTAAAATACCTAATCCACTTGGAAAAGAAGAATCTAAATGATGATTCTTGCCAAACACAGTCACGCTTCCTTCTGAAGGTCTAACAAAGCCACTTATAACTTTAAACAGCATTGTTTTACCCGATCCGTTATGTCCAATAATTCCATATATTTTTCCGGTTTGGCATTCAAGATTAATCTTAGAAAGTAGGACCTGACCCTTGATACTCTTAGTAAGATCTTGAACGGATACTGCAGTTGAATTCCGATTCATCAAAACATCCCCCAAACTTTAAATAATTCGATCTTTTCGTCTGAAAATAAGTAAAGATAAACAAGAAAATAATAGTATATATATAAAAAAACAAAGAAATGATCCACTCAAGGAATACAAGGTTCCTTCTCTTTCATGGTATAGATATTGAAACCCCATTGTTCTATTCAAGAAGTTGTACTCGCTCACCATGTTCAATCCTGTCAAGAACTTAGCATTGAAGAAAAGCAATGCAACCATATAAACAATAGAAAATCTCGAATGTCCCATTAGAATATTCAAAAGTAACATTATGCTAAACATACAAAAGAGCCCAAGAATCGAAATGAGAACGATGCTCCCTAGATTCAAGGAAAACCCATACAACTCAAAAGTCTCTATAAACTCATTACTTAAATTAAATTTGCCTTCAAAAAATATAGCACCATAGATACAAGCGAATAGGTATCCTATCAAAATATAAAAGCATGCGAAAACGAAGAGGGAAATTAATTTCGATAAAACATAAAGGCAACGGGAATTGATTCTAATTAACAAATACAGTCTGTTCGCTCTATAATCGCGATCAAGTGCATCACCTATTAAATATAAGGAAAAACCATAGATTAGAAGCCAACGTAGAATAAACCATATATTATCGAAATGATAGGGAATTCCTCCAAAAACAAACAAACACAAATCCATTATAGTAGCATGGGGCAAGGTTAGATTTATTTCATATGCTGCTGTTGAGAACATGCATATGTAGAATATTATAAGTTTCACTCCACTATTAAAACTAATAAACTGCCTTAAATCAAAGGAAAGCAAATTTAACATTATACCCTCCGATCTCATTAATAACGAGTATGCTCCTTGCTCAAAAAATCTCTTTTTTTACATACAAGAACACCACATAACAAGGATGTGATAAGAAGTATCGATATACCTAAAAAAGCAATATATATTGATATGCTACTTTCGTTTCTGGAGAATGCCTCTGGGGAAAGATTATTAAGAAACATATATTTGGAAAGACTAATATTACTCATTAATATGTGGTTGCAAAGCAACAGAACATAGGTGATCACACTTCCACCATAACCATTTTCGACCCATAGGACAAAACATATTGAAATAACACCTAATGCCATAAAAGTTAAGCTTAGAAGACCACCATACAACAACACAACCCAGAAGGGAGCAACATTAGAGAAGTTTTCTGGTACATGAGCCATAATATAGTTGTGATTAAATATAAATTTAGAATATGCACTCCAATCCCATCCTACAGATCGACCAAGAATCATAGAAACTATCGTTGGAATCGCAACAAGTAGTAACATATACAAAAGCACATTAAATGCTAGCAAGCTTATCTTATGCGCAAACCATCTGTTTCGGTTGGTTAATCGAAGTAAATTTACATACTCATGTTCTATAGTAGAGCTAAATAATAAATCGGACATTAAGACAAGAAAGATAGGTACATATGCAAACATCAACAAATTAGGATGATTAATAACAGCAAAAATGGAATCCCATACATTAATATCAAAAACATCTATAATTTCTGAGGAAAACATTGTAGTTAAGCGTACCCATGAAATTATAACTAACACAACAAACACACTGATCCATCGTACCAACATCTGTGTCCTCTCAAATTCACGACACAAAAAGGAAATTTTCATCATAATTTCCCCTTCCTCAACATTGCATAGAAGTAAACCCCGCTGCATAGTATGCCGATAGTGATAAAATCCTTAAATATAAACCAAGAACTAATATCGTGTCCCGCAGCATTTGGAGTAAATGTCGAAGCAGGAATAAAGTACGGATATCCAAAATAGGTCCCTAACAAATAAACCACATACGTTATCGAAAGTGCTATATAGCGATTGTTGCTCAACGCGGATAGGCTTAATCCAATCAAAACATAGGACATGCCAAATACAAACTTCAGACTAGAAAGAAACACCATATATAAAACTGGATTAGCCACAAGCAAGTCCGGATAATAATCTACATTAAAATGAATTAGTTCTGTATTGGCTGAAGTATAGTTTAGCGGATATAAAATGGCATAGATAATAAATAATAGTATGCAAGGCAGACTAGCAATGAATCCTCCGCTAAGAGCCGCAACTATATATTTAACACTTATATATTTTCGTGTGCTACTCCTGACCAGAAGATAGTTAATGAATCCAGTATTACGATCAATCCATAATGTATCTGTATAAACCAACGAAATAATAGCTGGCGCCACAAACATATATAACGATGTCTGACTCATTCCCATTCCCACTAACCAAGCTATTACATAAGAAGTATCACCAATATACTCAGGATCACTTATTAATTTATAAAAATCCAGTGAATCCATAAAACAAAGCAGTAATGTACACATTATTAAAAATAAAAATTTGTAATTCATTGCGCGTTGTAATTCCAATCTAAATAACCGACCAAAAACGGGGATCTCCTCCTCTTGAAGAAAAAATTTGAAAACCACAGGTACAATATATAAACAAAATATTGCACCTGTGGTTTTGTTTTAATTTAATTAGAAATCATCTTTGTTGTCAGGAGACCATGTACCACTTGCATAGATGTTAGATGCAGTTTCTTTCGAATTCGGTCCAATCTGCAACTTATATATACCATCTTTATAGACCTGAGAAGTATACGACATCGTAATTCTATTGCCTTCATCAAAACTAACCCAGTTAGTAACTGCTTTATCCTCATCGTTGTTTAGGATTCTGGACCGTAATGAGTATTTTGCATTAACGATCTCAGAATTATTATTCACAGCTTTACTTGTTACCTTAATTTTGGTGACTCCAGGACGAGTTACCGAATACAGACCTTTCCCTAAGTAAAAGCTATAATTACCGACCTTGGGAGTATCAGCTGCTGATGCAGAAAAGGCAGAAAGGCTGAACAACATACCCGCAACAAGAGACATTGAAACTATCTTCTTACTTGTCTTTCTCATACTTACCTCCACTATTCGTATTATAATTAGTGAATCCTATCAATCCATGTGAGCGCCCACACTAATATAAGACGATTAGATCAAAAAAATGCCACACTTTTTTATATTTTTTATCTAATAATATATAAATATTTATTTTTTGACTAATATTGTCATATGAATTATACTAAAATTGATACATATTATTTCATGATTCGACTCAATTTCCGCATCTATATAAGTTTATCTAATGTTATAGGGTTTGATAGGGTTTGATAGGGTTTGATAGGGTTTGATAGGCTTTTGGGAGAATGAATCCAAATGTTTATTTGGAGATTTAAGCTGCGTAATTGAGTATATTACTCTTCATAGGAGGAATATATAATGATCAACGCTTCTCATAATCCTCAGCTTTATTCTGATATAATCTTTTTCGAAAAAATCTATCGGAAATACCTTCCTCTCATGAGGAAAATAGCTTACGAAACAACATATGACTATAACATAAGTGACGATCTTGTCCATGATGCCTTTATCAAATTAGCTGACAAATTTGATCTATTGCAAGAATTAGATGAGAAAAAAAGGGTTGCATACATAACCAGAACTATAAGAAACATAAGCTTAGACTATAATAAAAAAACCAACATTCGTAATCAAAAAAAGCACGACCTATTTGATGATTCAATTATTGATTCAATTCCCGATTTATCTCTTATAACAATGGAAGAAGTATGTTGCAAGAATGAAAAAGTTGAGACTCTTCTTTTGGTTTTGGGTAAACTCCCCAAACGCGATTGTAGATTATTAGTTTGCAAGTACATCTTCGAGCTCAAAGATAGTGAAATATCTACAAAGTTAAACATTCCTTCAAACAATATACGTCAGTATTTAACCCGAGCACGTCGTAGAGCATCGCAAGAATGGAGTCACCTTGATAAGAGCTGATTTCCTAGTCCATTACTCATATCAGAAAATATCGGCAATCCCTATACACACAGATTTGCCGATTTTTTGTATGTTTTATAAGCACCCTTTCCCCTGAAAAGCGAGTGTAACGAAGCCAAGCTTCGATCTCTTCTGTTCACTGTTGAGACAGGTTGGCGCAGACAGACCTGCTGCTCGGCATTGATCTGAATCCACATATGGGCCTTCCCATCAGATTGTACCGTATTCACGAAAGGTGATGCTTCTATCAGGAAAGGACGCTTCAATTCCATTCATATCGTATATAACTAACAAACAATCTCTACTCGTAAAAGATAATTAAAAAATAGCGTCCCTGATCCGGCCATAACCGTAGGAACGCTATTCGGTATGCTCTATTTCAATAATTGCTACGCCTGGCGAGCAAGGCCAGCGAGCGCATAAAGCGCCGCGTCGATCTCATGCTCTACAGCCTGAGCGACCGCATCGGTATGCGGATCATACTCGGCAGCGAGATCACTGTCTGCGAAGCCGTCAATCGCTACGATGGCTCCAGCCCGTGCCCCGCGCAAGGTGCTTACGATATAGAGCGCAGCGATCTCCATCTCGGCGGCAAGCGCCCCAGCCTGTTTGTATTTACGGTGGGGAATCTCTTCTACCCCTGTGAAGAACGCATCCAAAGTTACCGTGATACCCACACCAACCTTGGTAGCGCCTGCTCCTGATACCACTCCAGCTTCTTCTGTTCCTGTCTCAGCGCTTGCTGCATCGCCCGTCCCACTTCCCACCTTACGAGCAGCAGCGACCAATGCGCTGGTCACATCGATATCCGCTACCGCCGGGAAACCCTCTGGTACAAGTTGACGTGTCAGCCCGTCGGAGCGTACAGCCGCAGTGCTGACAATAACGCTTCCTGCCGGATAATCTGCTGTATATGAACCTGCCGTGCCTACGCGAATCAGGGTTTTTACCCCTGCACGAATCAGTTCCTCGAAGCACACAGCTGCGCCCGGTGAACCAACGCCATGACTGACCACAGCCATCTGTACCCCTTCATAAACACCTACAAATGTACGATATTCGCGGCTGAACGCCAGCTCTCGGACATCCCCCAGCTTGCGGGAAATCTTCTCCGCACGAGCCGGGTCACCGCACACGATTGCATACGCTGGCATATCTTCCGAATGAATCTGCAAAATCGGCATCAACATCTTAATCAAACTCCTTCTTCGTCCACTCATCCTCAGGAATCGGCAGATCCTCACCCGAGAAACGCTGCTCCTTGAATGGATCGGCAAAATGGTGGAAGCCATTGCTTTCCCAGAAGCCGTTGCGATCCTCTGTCATAAACTCCAGCCCACGTACCCACTTCGCACTCTTCCAGAAATAAAGCTGTGGAACAACCAGTCGCAGTGGGAAACCATGCTTCGGCGTAAGTGGCTCACCGTTATATTTGAACGCAAGCAATACATCCTCATACATCAACTCTTCAATTGGCACATTCGTCTCATAGTCATGATCCGCATGAATCATGACATACTTTGCTTCTGGTTTAACACCAAGAAGCTTCATAAACTCAGAGAAACGGATACCTTCCCACGGTGTATCAAACTTCGACCAGCGGGTAACGCAGTGAATATCACTTACCATGTTCACCTGAGGCATCGCCTGAAGCTCAGCCAGAGAGAACACCTTCTCTTCTTCGACTTCACCAAAAACCTTCAAATCCCAAGTGGAAAGGTCATATTCCGGCACTTCCCCTTCATGCAAAATCGGGAATTTCTCCGTCAGCATCTGGCCCGGCGGCAGCCGATCTCCGTAATCAGCGCCTGCTTTCGGTGGGAGCGTTTTGGTTTTTTTCAAACGTTCAGCCTTGTTATGCATGTCCCTGATTCCTCCTTTGCTACAATTAACGCGAGCTTCCGCCCGCTTTCAAAGCATCCTGAGCATACGTACGGTCTTTGAAAAAGAACATCGCCACGAGTGTCACAATATACGGTAGCATCATGGTGAAATGCGTTGGCAAGGAGAACCCTTGCAGACGAATACTAAGTGCTTCCATGAATCCAAACAACACGCTGGAACCCATCACGCCGAGCGGATTAGCCTGTCCCAGCATTGTAGCAACCAAAGCAATGAAACCACGTCCTGCCGTCATGCCTTCGGTAAACATCGTCACCTGACCAAGCGACAGCTGCGCTCCAGCCAGTGCACACAGCACACCACACATCAGCACAGCGCCATACTGGATGCCGCGCACCTTGATGCCGATGCTCTGTGCTGCGATCGGATTCTCACCTACGGAACGCAGACGGAAGCCGGATACACTTTTAAATAGATAGAATTGCAGAGCAATAACGATAATAATGCCTAGATATACGAGCGGACTATGTCCTGAGAACACCGTACCCACCCAAGGAATATCCTTGATCAGTGGAATGTCCCATTTTGGGAGCCCCACCATATTCTTGTCGTAGTATGCACCTTTTACATCAAAGATCGCTCGCAGTGCAAAGGTCGTGAGTCCCGCCGCCAGGAAGTTCAACGATATACCAACGACAATGGCATTCGCCTTTAGATTAATACTAATAAACGCAAAAAGCGCCGAAAACAGCATCACGATAATAATAGAGAACAGTACCGCGAGCAGTACGTTACCAAATAGATAGTTGCCCACAATTGCGGAGAACGCCCCAATCAGCACAAGTCCTTCCAGACCCACGTTGAACAGACCGACGCGCGAGCATAAAGCCCCGCCGAGTGCGGCAAGTAAGATTGGCGTCATAATCCGCAAGGTTGAGCCAAACATGGCTGCATCAAACAGTTGTTGCATTGGACTTTTTCTCCTTTCTCCGCTTCAGGAAGGAATAACCGATCTGTGCTGAAACAAATAACGTCAAGACGGCCTGAATTACACTGCCGACCTCCAGGGGCACATCCGTGTTCCGCTCCATGCCCATCGCACC
This sequence comes from Paenibacillus sp. 2TAF8, assembly GCF_052114825.1. Lineage (NCBI taxonomy): Bacteria > Bacillati > Bacillota > Bacilli > Caryophanales > Paenibacillaceae > Paenibacillus > Paenibacillus sp. 2TAF8. The sequence continues at coordinate 117,023 of NZ_JBFRFN010000007.1, read as the reverse complement.
TGTCTGTAAGGCAGCGAGTAAAATAGCCGCTACAGCTGTACCCAGTGGGTGCGAACGCGCCAGCAATGTCGCCATGATGCCACTCCAGGCATAACTTGCCGAGGATAACGAGCCATCCAGGAAGCGGTACTGTGTACCGAGCACTTCCCCCGCTCCTGCGAGTCCTGCAAGTCCACCACTGATGACCATAGACAGCATCATCATGCGAATACGGCGTACACCGCCGTAAGCCGCGAAGGATGGATTGCTACCGAGCATGCGGATTTCATAACCGGTTACCGTTTTATGTGTAAACCAGTAGATCAGTATGGCCGCTGCAATCGCTATAATGAAGCCGGCGTGCAGGCCCATACCCTGAAAAAGCTTCGGAAGCCAGACCGTCTGATCGATCATTGGTGTCTGCGCCATCGCTGCCGATCCTGTCTTATCTTTAAATGGATACGAAACCATATATCCACCGAAATACGTCGCAATATAGTTAAGCAGCAATGTTGTAATTAACAAGTTCATACCAAAGCGTGCGTCCAGCCAACCTGCAAAAAGGGACCACACACCGCCGGCAATAATTCCCGCCAAGATGGCAGCAATACATACGAACCAGCCCGGCCCTGGCAGATAAAGCGCCGTGAGCGCCGCACTGAGTCCGCCCAGAATCATCTGACCTTCCGCACCCATATTGAAAAATCCGGCACGGAATGCCAGTGCCACACCAAGCCCCGCCAGAATAATCGGCGTTGCACGCGCCAGTGTATTGGTGAAGAAGTAGAAGTTGCCAAAGGCCCCTTTCCACATCTCGGCATACGTATCGACGATATTACCGCCAACGACCAGAATGGCAATCGCACCGGCGAGCAAACCGATCAGTACGGCAAGCAGCGGCTGTACAAGTCCGCGAAGTGTTTCTTTTACCCGATTCATACCCGCTCTTTCCCTCCTGCCATTAACAAACTGATCTGTTCTTCTGTCGCTTCCGCTGCCGGAAGTTCTCCGGCAATCTCACCTTCGTACATGACAATAATGCGATCCGATAATTGCAAAATCTCCGACAACTCGGACGAGATCAGCAGGATACCCGCTCCCTCATTCCGTTTGCGCAGCAATTCGGCATGGATAGTCTCCATGGCACCGATATCGACTCCGCGTGTAGGCTCTGCTGCAATCAGAAACGGCGTATCCTGCGCAAACTCACGTGCAGCAATCAGCTTCTGCAAGTTACCGCCTGACAGGAATTGCGCTTTCGTTTCCGCCGAGCCTGTCTTGATACTGAACTGTTTGATCCAGCTCTCCACCATCACTTTGGCTGCTTTGGCCTTGATCATGCCCCGCTTTTGCAACCGATGATGGTGTCCCATCAGTCCGTTTTCCTTCACGCTGGCATCCTTCGCGGCCCCCCACATATATCGGTCCTCCGGAATATGGGCGAGACCATGCTCCCGAATCCGGCGTACAGGCCAGTTGGTCGTGTCCTGCCCGGATAAAAGCACACGGCCTCCATCCGGCTTCCGCAACCCGGCAATCACCTGAATCAATTCGGATTGACCGTTACCGGAGATACCTGCAATCCCGACCACTTCACCTTTGCGAACCTTCATATGAATATCTTTAAGAGCAGAGCGGTCTTTGGCTCCCGAGAGTTGAACGGCTTCCACCTGAAGCACTGCTTCACCCGGAACCGATGCGGGCTTGTCCATCCGAACTAGTTCACGTCCCACCATCAGGCGCGACAGTTCTTCGACAGTGGTATCCTTTGCTTCTAATATACCCGTAACTTGTCCATCTCGAAGTACGGTGATTCGATCCGCAACATCCATGACCTCTTGCAGCTTGTGTGTGATGATGACAAAGGTTTTGCCCAGCTTCGCGAGTGATTTCATGTTGGCTAGCAGTTCTTTCACTTCTAGCGGAGTGAGCACCGCCGAAGGTTCATCCAATATAATGATGTCTGCTCCCTGATGCAGCACCTTGAGGATTTCTACACGTTGCTGCAAACCCAAGGGGCATTCGCCGACTTTTTTCCAAGGGTCTACTGGCATACCATATTGTCTACCCAGCTCATTGACCTGAGCTGCCGCTTTTTTTCGATCGAATACACCTGCTGCCGCTGGTTCACGTCCAATGACAATATTCTCCGCTACCGTAAAGGATGGAAACAGCATGAAATGCTGATGTACCATACCAATTCCGCTGGCCATGGCCTGAGATGGTGTAGCAAAGCTAACCTCGCGCCCACGGACTTTGATCGTGCCTGATGTGGGCTGCTCCATCCCGTACAGCATACGCATCAACGTCGTTTTCCCTGCTCCATTCTCTCCGACAAGAGCGTGAATCTCTCCCTCGCGAAGATTAAAATGGATATCCTTGTTCGCTGTGAAGCTGCCGTATTTCTTCGTAATGTGCTCCATCTCCAACAACATATCTTGCGTTCGCTCCTCTCGGTTAATATAAGTTCAACGTGAAATGGTTACACTGGGCACTCCGATGACAGAACAACCTTTCGATCACTGTTATCCCCGGATTTTTTTGAACTCCCTTTTATAAAGGAGAAAATCCGGGGATAAGCGTATGCTTACGATGTAGCTTTCTTGCAGAAAGCTTTTAGGCAACCGCTCCGCTTCTCCAGGTTTCTTCTGTCCTCTCCGTTATTGTGTAAACGTTAAGTTCAACATATATGGTCACTGTAACAGTAGCAAAACCGGCTGCCTGGTTGGGCAGCCGGCTAACTTGATGGAATAGACATCCATCAATTCATTGCTCATTCTTCATATGAAATATTTCTGATCATATTTAAGAAGTGATTCATATTCTTACTATTGTTGCAATGGGTCTTTAACTACAATTTTACCGGATACAATGTCATCTTTGATCGCTTTAACTTTGTCGATAACCTCTTGACCAACAAATGCATTCAATGGAGACTCGCTGTCACGCGTAACGTATGTCAGACCTACACCGTCTTCTTTCAAACCGTAGTTAACTGCGCCTGCTTTGAATGTACCTTCTGCAAAATCTTTCACGGTCTCATAAGCAACGGTATCCGTTGATTTCAACTGGGACAGTACGATATGCTCCGGATCTTCTACTGTACGGTCAGTATCTTGCCCGGAAGTATAGAAGCCTTTTTCTTTCGCTGCTTCGAACACACCAAGGTCACCTACCGCGGATGCACCTGCGATGAAGTCAGCACCTTTGCCGAATTGTACCAAGGCCAATTCTTTCGCTTTAGCCGGGTCATTGAAACCACCAACATAGTTCACAAGGAATTCTGCTTTTGGATTAACGGACTCCAGACCCGCTTTGAAACCTTCTGTATATTTCTTAATCAAAGGAATGTCCATTGCAGCGACCATGCCCACTTTGTCTGTTTTAGTAGACAATCCGGCAGCCGCACCAAGCAAGTACGCTCCTTCATATTCACGGAAACCAACGCTGCGAACGTTAGGCAGATCAATCGCTGTGTCTACAATCGCAAACGACTTGTTTGGATTCTCGGCAGCAACCTTTTTCAATGCATCTTCTGCTTGGAACGTTGCTGTAATAATCAGATCATAATTTTCAGCTACAGCTGCACGAAGGTTTTGCTCGAATGCTGCAGGGTCTGTAGACTCGATCGTTTTCGTATCAACCTTGAACTCTTTACCTGCTTTTTTGAAGCCTTCATCCATTTGTACAAAGAAAGGGTTAACCCCTATTTTTTCAGGAAGTACCAGTGCCATCCGCAGGGATTTTTCAGAATCGCCGCCTTGAGCGGATTGTTCGTCTTTAGAAGCTGAATTCCCACAAGCAGCCAGCAAAATAGCGAGCATAACAATTGATAAGACGAACGATAAACCTCTTTTCATTTTGAAAATTCCCCTTTTCAATAATCTTTTTTATTATCCTAGCGGATAATGTCGATCCTTGTCAATAAAACTTTCAGCGTATACACTCATATGGAAGATCATCGCAGGAACAGAGATTTCCAGCCTCTGGAAGCCTTGTTACGACTGGCTTTTTTTCGTTGACATTTGGCGCGACTCCGTGCTAAAGTCAATCCAATTATTATATTTCTGATAGGATTTGTCAGAATTATACCGTATTCCACTATCATTTTCACCCCATTTTAAGGAGGCCTTTCATTTGAAAAAGATCACCCAGATTACGCTGGCGGCCCTGCTCGCCGCTCCGGTCACGCTCGGCAGCCTTAGCCTGCCCGTTTCTGCTTCGGCGGCATCTGCAACTCCGGTTGCGTCTAAAACGCTGAATGTGAACACACCTACAGTTAAAGCACCCACTGTCTACACGGAGAGCGCAGCAGACTTCGCTCAATTCCTGCAAGCCAAGTACGGTATCCAGTTGCCTCAGCAAGCAACCAAGGGTGATTTTATCAAAGCCATAGCTGCCATCTCAGAAGCAAGTTCTGTAGCTTCTGCAAGTACAGATGCCGTAAAGGCACCAGCCTTCAGTGATCTAAAGTCGGGTGACGATGCCTATGATGCAGCTGTTGCTCTGTTCAACAACGGTGTGTTAGCAACAACGGAGGTACGTGCGAAAGATCAACTGAGCATTTATACAGCAGTATTCCTCGCCGTCAAAGCAGCTGGTTTCAAAGAACTGGCATACACTTATCCTGCTGACAAAACAGCCAAAGCACTAGCCAAAGCCGGTATCAAGCCTAATCGTTTGCAAGGACAAGCAGGACAAGAACTGGCAGCAGCTATTGATACCGGACTGGTTCCAGAGAGTCTGTATCCTGCTCTAGTTAAGGGCGGAGCAGCAAGCAAAGATGCAGCGAATATTTTGCTCGGACGTGTGTTGATCAGCCAAGGTAAATATAAAAATGAAATCGGACGCTCCAATGATGCAGATATCTACTCCAAGCTCTATGCTGCATATCGCACAGCTGACCTGATTGAAGCTCCTGAACTCAGAAAAATTGTGGATCAGGCTCTGCGGGAAGATCTGGTTACAGGGTACAACCTGAAAGACAGCCGATTTGACTCCAACTTTATCGATGAACTGACGTTAACTTATGGTCATGATAGTATCAATCATGCGGTGCAATTGATCGGTCTGCTTCGCAGTGAAGGCATCGATGCCGATGTTCAATTCCAACCGAAAACATCTGCCTTCATCTATCTGAAAGAGTGGGGCGAGCCGAAAGAAACACCAGACTACAAAGTTACGCAGATTGAAAATGGCAACTACATCGCTTATGCGAAGGAATATGACATTCAGTTTGAATTTAACAACACGGCGGACAAAGCACGTTTCAATGACATCGTTCTGAAATTTGCCAAAAAGAACAGCAACAGCAAATCTCCGCTGATTATCAATTCTTGGTGGCAGCCGCTGTATTACTCACCAACCGCGCTGGCTAACTTCCCGGTGATTACGAACAACAAAATTACGCTTGGTCATTATTATGCCCAATCATTCTCGTTGAGAGAGAATACCAAGGCTATTCAGGAAGGATTCCGCAAACTGGCTCCCGAAGCAGACATCACTTCATACAACTTCTGGGTCGACCAGCCTTTCTTTAATTACTTGAATGGTGGTTCTGAGTAAATTATGGTTTACACAACCATTGAATGAATCACTCGCTTTTTAGCAAAACATAAAGCCGTCTTTACCAAACAGGATTCAGGTTTCGACCTTTATTTTTTGGTAAGACGGCTTTTATGTATACATATATACAAATTTCTTCTGAAAAATCATTTTAACTATGCAGGAATTTCCAATATCAGGTCGAATTTCTTATGTACACAAACACGCAAGTATCGTTGCGCACATCCGCAAGAACAGGGGTTAATCATGGTATACGATGGTATTCTGATCGGCTTGATTGTTGGTCTGTTCAGGGGTGGAGTCCGGTATGGGCTCAACCAGTTTGCAACACTCCAGCTACGCGGCGGCTGGATCTTTCCGCTGCTGTTACTTTTCCAGTTTGGCATTTTCTATATGCAGGAGCGATTGAGCTGGGTGGCATCCATTAATGGGTATCTCTTTACTGCCGTTTATATCACCGGCCTCATCTTTTTATGGCTCAACAGACATCATCGGGGTTTCACGCTGATCTGGATCGGGGTGTTTCTCAACTTCATCGTGATGGCTGTTAATGGTGGCCGCATGCCTGTTTCTGTGGAAGCTTCTACTGTGCTCGGGACCTATTATGTCGATTTACTTCGAGAAGGTGGAGCCGTATCCAAACATTATATGATGGACGCGTCAACTCACCTTTCTTTTCTCGGTGACATCATCCCGTTATCGAGTCCTTATCCACGAACACAGATCATCAGCATCGGTGATGTCGTAATGAATGTTGGCATATTCCTGTTTATCCAGTTCATGATGGTGAAGCGGGGCAAAGAAGAGGTATCAGCTGCAGAAACATACCAGACCCAGTGAGCATCGGACCAGACTCCAAGGAAGGGAGGTCTTTTCCATGAAGAAATTCGAGGGCATCAAATATTCCCGCATTGTCATCAACGCCATCATCGTAGCGTCTGTCGTTGTAGCACTTACTTCGGGATACAAGCTTGGCGGTTAGGCTTTGCCGCCACACCAGACAAACAGGCTGCGAGCGGCCTGTTTTTTCTTGCTGGATTTTTGGAAGCGATCTTGTTATGTTAAAAAAAATATATAGTATATACCTATACAAGAATAACCAATATAAATGCATCGAGCAGGAGTCTAATATCTTCAAAAGAGGTCGTAACACTGCACCGTTCGTTTATATTTAACATCACGAGATGACTAAACCCAAGCAGGAGATTTTCTATGAACTTTATACGTAACCTTATCCAAAAAGCAGATCGAAGCATGATGTATGTTATTTTGCTTAGCTGCACGGGGATTGGCGTTTTTATCTATATGAACAAGTGGTCTTATGTCCACTTGACTACAACCGACTGGGTCATGGTTTATACCATGCTGGGAGCCGCGCTTATCCTCGACTATTTTACATTCCAGATTCCCCCGAAGGGCAACCAGCAATCGATGGATTCCTCCGTGTATCTGGCCTGCATATTTATGTTTGGCGGGGCATTCAGCCTCTCGGTGTTGCTGCCAATTTCCATCATTTTATTAATCAAAGACCGCAAGCTGGCCTGGTGGAAACATGTCGTCAATTTCAGTATCTACAGTCTCATGATCACCGGGGCTGCTACTGTATTCGAATGGACGGGTGGTCAGGTGGGAGCTATCGATAGTTACAATTTGCTCCCTTACGTTGCAGCTCTGGCTGCTTATTTTATTATTAATACGATCACGCTAGGTTTGTTCTTTCATTTCTCAACTAAGGATGCATTACAGCAGATGAAACGGGCATTCGTAACCGAATCCCTTCTGGTGTATCTGTGCACATTAATTCTGGCGCTGGTGCTCACCATTCTGGTTGTACATAACGGCGTGCTTGGTCTATTTTTATATCTGAGTCTCAGCATTCTGTTGTCCCATGCGTTCAAGCAGCTGTTCATCATGTACCAGTCCATTGAAGAAAAGGCGAATTCGGATCAGCGCACAGGCCTGTTCAATCACAGTTATTTCGAGACCATGCTGGAGACGGAGCTGAACAAGGCACGTATGCAAGGAACTCCGCTCTGTCTGGGCTTGCTTGATATTGATGATTTCAAAAAGTATAACGATCAGTTTGGCCACCTTCAGGGTGACAGCCTGCTGGCGCTGCTTGGGGATTTTCTCATTCGCAAGACCGAAGGCACGCCGGTTACCGCTTTTCGATATGGTGGAGAAGAATTCACGTTGCTAATGCCAGGTATGGATCTCGATGAGTCCTACAGATTTATGAACAAGCTGCGCAAACAGCTGAATGATACCCCTTTTGAAGGCGTCGAGGTATTGCCCCATGGTTGTCTCTCCTTCTCTGCCGGTATTGCTGCATACCAAGTGGATATGTATAACAAGTCTCAACTGGTGGATCAAGCTGACAAAGCGCTCTACTATGCCAAAAAGCAAGGGAAAAATAACGTACATCGCCACGGCAGCAATGACGGCATGGAGCACGAAATTGATCTGGTTCAGGATGTCCGCGACATCGAACAGCAGTTAAACCTGTTCCAGTATAAGGATATGGATACGTTCAAACATTCCAAACGGGTCTATAAATACGCGCTCGATATCAGCGAAGTACTCAAACTGGACAATGCAGAAAAGAGGCGTTTCGTGCTTGGGGCGCTGATTCACGATATTGGCAAGCTGGAGATCCCCTGGTCTATATTGAATAAAAAAGAAAAGTTAACATGTGAGGAATGGGATACGATTAAAGGCCATGTGACCTGGGGCAAAAAAATGGTGATGACGAACGACCGCTTCGCCGATCTGATTCCGTATATTGAATTGCATCATGAGCGCTACGACGGGCATGGTTATCCCTACGGTCTAAAGGGTCATGAAATTCCGAAGCTGTGCCGGATGCTGACCGTGATCGACTCTTTTGATGCCATGACCACCGAGCGACCGTATCAGGAGACCAAAAATGTGGAGGAAGCCATACAGGAGTTGCGAGCGTGTTCAGGCACACAGTTCGACCCTGAACTTGCCGAGTTGTTCATCCGTTATATTGAGAAACGGATAGCCCAGCAATTATTGCAGTAATGCAATAGTTGCTTAAACGCAAAATTAAACGCCAAAGCGCTATCCCCATAGGAGATAGCGCCATTTTCATTTTCAACGTGATGTGAATTTTGACCTGATGCATCAGACACATCCAACATCATTCAGTTCTGTGAAGACTCTTCGTTGCTCATCGTATTCAGTTCATGCGAGGTCTGATGCAGCTCTTTAATCATCTGCTGCAAAAACATGTTGTCTTGGCGACTGATCCCGTGCTGATTGTCTTGAACAAGCATCTGGTGAATGTTCTTCTTGAGCAATTCACTGCGACGTTCCAATACTTCTTGACTCATGTTGTTGCGTCACTCCTTAACATGTTTTGTAATGATTTTGCGTTCTATATAAGTATAGAGGACCTTCCCTCATAGCGAAAACAGGCAGAGCCCTCCTGAGCAGAGTACATCAAGCCTCACCTAGCATGACAGTATTTCACCCCTCCGTGTTCTTAGATATCCTTCTAAATACTCCGTGATGCTCCCCACTTTCCTGTTAACAGCTTGCACTAGGGTCTTGGACATGGTTGCGTTATAATGATCCCATTAACCTCATTCCATTAATAATTTTAAGGAAGGATTTCACACGACAAACTCCGATGACAGAAGAACCTGGAGAGTAGCGGTTATCACCGGATTTTGTTGATTCCCTTTATTAAGACCATTTTTACTTAAAAGGAGTTATGTACATATGTCCTACAAACAGATTAAATGGATGATTCTACTGATCCCTACCCTAACCGTGGGGCTGTGGGAATATATTCGCCACCAGTTTCTGATGCCTTATCTATCGATGGATGCGGGAAACTGGCTGACACCTGTGATCGTTTATCTGGTCAGTGTGACGCTGCTTAGCCGTTTGTTCCGCATGCTGGAAGGAGCAAGGGCCGCACTGGAACAGGAGCGCGCATCCAAAACAGCGCTCGAAGCTCGCGATCAACTTGCACGGGAACTGCATGACGGTATTTCACAGTCCCTGTTCCTGCTTTCTGTAAAGACAGACAAAGCCGGGCGTAGCCTCGCCGGCACGAACCATGAGCAGGATATCCGCGAGATCCAAAAAACGGTGCATGAAGTGAATACATATGTAAGACAAGCCATTGCCCAGTTGCGTTATGTGCCTTCGCCCGCTGCAGATCCCAAGGCCATAGCTCTGCAAGCCCAAGTTGAATCCATCGTAAGTGACACCGTTCCTGAAGCAAACTTGGAATGGGATCTAACCGAGATTTCCTTCTCCGCCAAAGAGCAAGTGGAGCTACTGGCCTGTATTCGGGAAGCACTGCTCAATGTACGCAAGCATGCCCAGGCGACCAAGGTAGAAGTTCGTACAGAAAACAATGCCTCCCGGTGGTCTGTTCACATCTGTGATAATGGAATCGGAATTCCGGGAGACCCCATGATGCTCAAGGATCGTTACGGATTGCGAATCACGAAGGAACGGGCGGAGCAGATGGGATGGGAATTCCTCCTGAATTCCAAACCAGGCCATACGCAAATGACAATTAGAAAGGAGCAAATCTAATATGGAGCTGGTACGTGTATTGGTTGTGGATGACCACGCGCATGCGCGTGAGGCGATTTGCACCATTTTATCCGAGGATAGCCTATTTGAAGTCATTGGGACCGCAAAGAATGGGCAGGAAGCACTGGAGCTAACGGAGCAGTGGATGCCTGACCTGATTCTGATGGATGTGCAGATGCCTGATATGGATGGACTGGAAGCCACACGGCAGATCAAACTTCGTTTTCCGTATGTCATTATTGTGATGGTTACTGTATCAGATGATGTTACCTACCTTTTTGAAGCTCTGAAGCAAGGGGCTCAAGGTTATCTGCGCAAAAATCTGTCTCCTTCCACTTGGCTTGAATATCTACGAGCCATTGTCAGTGACGATGCACCACTCAGCAAAGAGCTGGCATACCGGATTTTACAGGAGTTTCCCGCCCCTCGCAGTGAAGATGTGCAGGAAAATCCGTTAACCGCGCRTGAACTGGAAATTCTGCAATGGGTATCCGCCGGATATACCAATCGCGAAATTGCCGAGCAACTGGGCATCTCGGATCAGACGGTTAAAAATCATCTGAAAAATATTTTGCAAAAACTGCAGCTGGATAACCGGGTGCAGCTTACCCGCTATGCGCTGGAGAGCGGACTTGCTGGCCGTAAGCCCCGTAAATAAGCTGTGTTCCGAAGAAAAAAGCAAATAAATATTTTATCAAAGTAATGGCACTTCTGATATGCGATATATAACAGCATGGTATTTATTAGTGCATCATTTCAAGCATTTGTCACAAATATACGGTAATCCATGATTTTTTATAGCCCAATGTAGTCATACGCCTCCATTTTGGACAAAGTTATAATGGTATAGATTATGTGTGAACGACGAATCATGGAAACTGTAAATCTATAACCCGAGGGTGATGATTTTTTGAATGCAAGAAGCTTAACCCTGCGATGGAGCAAACGCCACTGGGTGCTGCTCTCCAGCCTGCTGCTGGTGTTTTGCCTCGCGATGCCTCAATGGGCATCTGCCCATGCATATATTGTGAAGGCATCGCCGGAAGAAAATGAGCTGCTCGTGACCGCACCACAGCGGCTGACGTTGGAGTTTAACGAATCGCTGCAGACGGCCTTTTATGATATTAAAATTACTGGACCTGATGGCAATCAGGCCGATGATGGCAGTGTGCAGATTGATGCCAAGCGTCCGCATATTCTGGAAACCGGTCTAAAACCCGGCCTTGCAGACGGGACGTATGTCGTCAACTGGAAAGCCGTATCCGCCGATGGTCACCCCATTTCGGGAGCATACGTGTTCCATATCGGTGAGCCTACTGGAGCACCTGCCGGATTGAAGGATCTGGCCTCCGGTTCGGGCGCAACCGCCGGGCCCTTGAAATGGATCGTGTCATTCACGGATTGGGTTCAGTACCTCGGTCTGTCCGTCATTCTGGGAACGCTAGCCTTCCTGCTGCTACGAATTGCACCTGTTTCGCTACTACGGGAACCGATGGACGCACCGGGCAGCTACAAGCTGCTTTGGATCAGCTATGCTGCTGCCTCATTTGCCGCATTGATAAGCCTCCCGCTGAATACGCTCTATGAGTCTGGTGTAGCGCTAAACGAATTCAGTTGGGCCTTGATAGGCAGCGCGCTTAAACTGACCTCTTTCGGACAGATTTGGATGCTGCAGATGCTGATTGCCATGTTGCTTGCAGTCACACTTCTATCCGGCTACGACCTGGATCGATCCCTGCGCGTCCGCATCTGGTCGTCTTACGGATCATTGCTACTTGTGCTGGGCTGGCTGCTTACCCATGCCATGACAGGACACCCCGCTGCTGCAGAGCAGCGTGTGCTTGCGGTCACGATGGACTTTGTACATCTGGTTGCCGCCGCATTCTGGATCGGGGCTCTCACCGCTATGGCAGTGTGCCTGCCGCCGCTCACTGATCGATTGCCTGCAAAACTGCGAGGCGAGGTCTACTGGGCTGCGTTAAGGAGATTTACCGCTTGGGGTATCGCTGCTGTAGCTGTTCTGGTTGCCACGGGTATCTATAGCACTCTGGTCATCCTGCCCGATCCGCTGCTGAACTCCTTATTCACAACAGCATATGGCCTGGTTCTAATCGGTAAAATCCTGTTGCTTATTGTAATGATTGGTTTCGCGCTGATTCATGCCAAACGAGCAAGAGCCGCTACGGGTAATCGGTTGTCTCGCAGTTTAAAAGCTGAACTCGCTACAGGTGCCATCATTCTTGGGCTAGCGGCTGTACTGACACATCTGTCTCCAGGTCAACCAGCACCCGTCGGTCCTTATAAGGGCACACAGACGACAGATGACGGCTCCGTGATAACACTTCAGGTAAGTCCAAACGTAGTGGGCGAAAATCAATTCGAAGTCAGCATAAAACGAGCGGATGGCAGTATCGTCAAGGATCTCGAACAGGTGACGTTGTCTCTGATCCATCTGGATATGGATATGGGCATCTATGAAATCACCATTCCGAAGAACGATACGGGCATATATAAGGCAGAGGACTACATCTCGATGCCGGGCAAGTGGAACATTAAAGTCCATGCGCTGACAAGCTCACTTGATGCCTTGGATGCCGAGTTCAAGATTGAGGCAGCAAAGGCGAAGTAAACAACGAAACATTTTCATAAGAGTGAAGTGTATCTAAAAACGATTTGCATAAGAATGAGAGGGGTTATCATTTTGAAGAAGACATCATGGGTATCCAAATTCACATCCGCTATGGCAACAGGTGCAGCAGCATTCCTGCTGTTCTCCGGTTTGGCCAGCGCTCACGTTACGGTAAACCCGTCCGTCGCACAAACGAGTGCATGGCAGACATATACGATTAAAATACCGTCCGAGAAAGAGCTGCCAACAACTAAAATTACACTCAAAATTCCAGATGGTGTTGCATTTAAGCAATATCAGCCGCTTGCTGGATGGAAGATCACAACCGAGAAGAACGATTCCAACGAAGTGACTTCTATTACTTGGGAGATTGATGGAGATAACCAGGGAATTCTGGCTGGACAGTTCCAACAGTTCAACTTTGTCGCACAGAACCCAAAAACCGAAGCAGAAGTAGTTTGGGATGCCTTCCAATACTACAGCGATGGCAGCATTGTCGAATGGACAGGCCAACCGGGGGCAAACACGCCTCACAGCATCACAACCATCAGCGAAGATCCGGCAGCAGCTGGCAATGCTGCAGCAGGTGGAACAAGTGATGGGCATAACAGTGCAGGTACAGCAGGTACCGCCACAGATGACAAAGCTTCTGACACTGCAACGGATGGTAAAAAAGGAAATGATGACACCACTCTGGGTGATGCTCTCTCTGATACGGTAACAGGCCAACCCAACAACACGGATTCCGATGCAGGAACGTTGAAGCTACAACAGGCAACGTTAATCGTATCCATCTTGGCTCTGATCATGTCCTTCCTGGGCATTGCACTGGCCACTCGCCGTAAAAAACGCTAATCAGCAGTTTACCTGTCCGGGGTGGCCGGAGGTAAAATATTTTAGTAATATACGAAAAGGAGTTTGCAGCAAACGGGATATCCCCGTTCAGCTGTAAACTCCTTTTTTGGGGTTAACTCATACTCAAAATCCATTGCCCTGTGTGTGAATACTATCATTTTCAACTGGTTTACTGGATTTTTATGTAATTACCAGAACGATTACTATGACTTCTGTATTCGTTTGTTTAACTGCTACCGGGCTCGTAGGATTTTGGTATCTTCTCGTTTATTTAATTAAGAAAAACGTTCAGAAAAAAAACACTATAGAGTAAATTAAAGTACGCCCCTCAACATCGATTAACTCCGGAGTTGAGGGGCGTACTTTAATTCCTGTACTTTATAAATTATTTTAACGCTGCTCATCTGTTTGAATCATAAATTCAATATACTGGATCAGACTTTTCTTCTGCATTTCTATGGATTGGATCCGCTTGGCAAGGCCTGCAAAGAACTCTTCGATCTGCTGCCTCGTATGATCGGCAGATTGTCCTTTCCAATCGTTCAGACGGCTGTACAGCGCTCTAGCCTCCTGCTCATCCGCTTGCATGCGAACGAGTAGCTGTGACAGCTCTTTTTCCGCAATCCGCAGGTCATTCAATTCCACCAGCAATTGTCCGCTCATCCGTTGTTCCCTCCCCCTCAGTGCACGTTCTCACCTTGAATTCAACGCTATCTCTCCAGCCTGACTTCTAACATTAGTTAAAATTCACCGGACTCTCATCCGCCTGCCGGAAAGCCTCCGCCTTTTCTTCAATAAAGTTCAGGAACTGGCTCGTATGCTTCATATGCCATGTGCTCAGCTCCTGGATGGATGCATCCAAGTGAGTCACGATAGGCTCCAGTCTGCGGCTACGGCTTGAATGTAAATATTGAGCCATACGTGTCCGCACCTGATTCAGCTCGGCATTGCATTGCTGGGCATTTTGTTTCCAGCGGGAAGCTACACTTTTCAGCTCTTCCGGAGTAACCTGAATCAGACCAGATCCCAGCGCTGCGGCCGCGCCTCTGCCTACACCGCCTCTCAGCCCCATCGGGCCTACAGCTTTGCTCAGCGGTCCCAGATTCTCCATGAGCCTTGGCGAATAACGAACCCGCTCACCCGTAATTGGATCATACAATTCGTTGGAGATATAACCATTCTTGAAGTCATACTGATCAAGACTGTGATAGTTTTCTCCGCCAAATGTATTTTTTATTTTATCAATCAGACTTACACCATTATTCGCATCTGCGTAATTGGAATCGATATAATACGTAGAGCCTACGTGACGATCATATCCACCTAACGTTCCGCTAGCGACCAGATCTCCCGGATTGGCATAATTGATAACTTGGCCATCGAGTTCCCCCGCCTCAACTCGCCGACGCATTTCAGGAGTCAAGTTGCCCATAACTGAAGGTGCACTGAATGTAACCGCAGGAAGACCTGTATAAGCGGAAGCATACTGTGCATCGCCACCCCCGAGAGAGTGTCCTGTCAGAGAGAAATTCAGATCCCCATATTTTTCTTTCATATGGTTCGCATAATCTTCCGACTGATACATCTGGTTAGCCCAGCCCGTAGGCGAATAGGTCTTTTCAATATCCTTTACTCGATCGCCCGTCCAGTTTTGTACATCCCTTACCCGGTCGCCAGCCCAGTTCTCCACTTTGGAAATACCTGTGGAATCTTTGATATTCTGAACACCTCTGTCCAGCCAATCCGGTGTCAGGTTATCTACAAATTGTGTTGCGTCTTGTTGCCCTTTGCGGATCAACTCTCCGCCCCCAATGCGTGCATCCATCACAAAATCAGGCACCGAGCGGTCCAGTGAGGCACTGCCTTCGGTTCCCCGATAGGCAATGACCGCTTCTTTGGTCTCCGGATTATAGAACGTCACGGCATCGAATCCGGAAAATTTATTGCTCTCTGTACCCTCCAGCACTTGCCAGCCGGGGAGTTCCGTCAGGCGGTCTCCTGCCTTTTGATCCTGATAGGCTAACTCCGATAAGGTTTTGTACGTTTCATCATCAATGTTCCTGCCGTTACTCAATCACTGCACCTCCCCTTTTATTTGGCGTATGGATCATGTCCTTTAGCTTTAATGACTTCCTCGAGCTCGGGACTAATCACGAGATTTTTAGTGATTTTTTTCTTGTAATCGTACGATATGCCAAAGTTCTGATCATCATGATCCTTCACATGCCCTTTCAGTCCGATCTGCGACATCGCCATCTCTGGCAGCAGTTCCTTGCTCGTAGCGACCACATCTAGTTCAAACTTTTCTTTAAAATGTTGTACCACAACCTTCTCAGCCTCTTGGTACAACGCCTGTTTCTCACTCTCCGTCATCTTCTGACACCCTCCTAGCAATATAGTGAACACCATCATCAGTGCGAATAAACTCCTCATCCATTTTGTGCGCGGAATAGCAATTCCCCCTTTTGGCTCAAAGCTATGTAAGTAAAGAGCGCCCCCCTCACCTGTTACATGCATCATAGTACAAAATCAACATAAGGCACATCCGCTCACAGGAGCGTTTTCCTGAAACTTTTCTCCTAGTTGATTCATACCTATATTTGGGTGTATATTACCCGCTTCTAAGACTGTTGTACCAATCGAGACTTAACTTTTTCCAAATAAAAAACAAAAACTTTCTTCCCAACACCTTTTGGCGTCAAAAAGAAAGCCTGCTTTGTTTACTATGCTCCCTAAAGCTCGAATTTCCTAAAAAATAGCTGCTCTTACACTAGCGGCCCTTCTTGTCGGCCAGCCAGAAAGGCCCGGCCTTCCCTTCTATTCAAGTACCATCCGTAGCGCGGTAAGCAAGACCCCGATGATAAATCCGGTCACCGCGCCGTTGATCCGAATCCATTGCAGATCCTGACCCACTTTATCTTCAATCATTGAGATGAGTGAAGCATTATCCATTTTATCTACATTTTCGCGCACGAGATTTCCGATTTTAGAGTGGTTTTTCTCCAGCAATGTGGTGACACCTTCCACAATCTTGGCATTCATGCTAGTCATTAACGCATCATCGGCACGTAGATCCGCTAGAACTTTTTCAATAGCAGGCAGCGCATATGTGTCCACATATCGTCCATCCTCCATCGCAGCGAGCGCTTTATCCCGCATTTCTGTGAGTTTGTTCAATACGGTTTCCTCGGCATTCCAGCCATCCAGCAGATTATTCTTCCACCCGTTAAGGCCGTCCTGCACAGCTTCACTCACCGCAAGACGTATGGCCTGTGTACGAAGCATATCCAGAACTTTGTAACGCAGCGCACTGCCTTCCCGTTTCATATCCTCTACCCTGTCAAAAAGATATCCTTGAATAATGCCGCCCAGACGGTCTTCATTCAAATACCCCATGAATGCATTCATCGCGAACTGCATAAGTCCATTCATCTGGATACCACTAATGGCTTTCATGCCACTTTCACCCAGGAACAGAATCGTTTCCGGTTTGACCAACCATTCCTCTGCCTGTTTCAACGCATAATCCAAAGCCTGGGCATCATACCCTCGCTCCGTTACCTGCACAGCCGCCCGTTCGAGAATCGGTCCCAAGTCGAACGCCCCGGCCTGTGACTTGATCTCTTTGGCAACAATCGGAGCAATCTGCTCCAGCGGAAGCCCGGCCAAAATACGTTTGCACAACGTATCAATCATGGTTTTGATGCCGTCACTGTGCAGTTCCCGCCCCATTGTATCCAGCACAATCTCAGCTGCTTTGAAGCCAGCAATTTTCTCCGTAATGCTGTCCTTGTTGAGCAAATTATTCTCGACAGCAGAGACTAACCCTTCCGTCATTTTATCCCGGTTCTTCGGCAGTAATGCCGTATGAGGAATCGGAATGCCAAGCGGATGGCGGAACAACGCAGTTACCGCGAACCAGTCCGCAAGTCCACCCACGAGTCCCGCTTCAAACGAACCCACCAGCAGTTTACCCACCGGTACCCCTTGGAATGGTAATGATGCTGCGAAACCCGCTCCCATAATGACGAGAGACCACGCTGCTGCCGTTTTGGTTTTTTTAGGTTTTGCCATGATAATTTTTGCTCCTTTATCGTTAATCGCGCGGCTCGACTTGTCATACGAAATAACCACGCTTTATGGGTTGATTATGTAAATGCATACGAGTCGATCATTTGAATTAATTCTTCTAACGACTAACTTCCCTGGACCGTTATTAAGGATCACTACTTCCAAATATGTTTTGTACATTTTCTCGTATACTCCATCTTATCACCCACAAGAGTCAAAACCAAACCTTCACTTTTATCCCAAAATAAAATCGAAGAACCCCTCTAAGATACAGAAGGGTCATGCAATATACTGAACATATTATATTGTAGAGGTTCTTTGTTCAAACCATGCCAATGTCTCTAATATAGCATCGTCATGTGATGTCACATTTTTCTTAAATCTTCTTTCGTATTTTTCTGTATCTACAACGAAAGGAGCTTCGTATAGATACAACATTTCTTTAAGTTCCCTCATATCAGAATTGAAGAGGGACATCACGTTCACAAAAAATTTAGGTGCTACACGAAACTTCGGCTCCTGATTTTTCAATCTATAGATACGCGTGATTATTTCCCTGGTCGTCGTTGTCTCTGCACTCGGGATGTGCCATATCTGCCCATAAGACTCGTTGTCCTCTGCCAGCTCCACAAGCCCCTTTGCAAAGTCCTTAATGTAAATATAGGTATGAGGCAAATCTATATTTCCTAATACCTCTGATGGCTTACCATCAAGAACAGCTCCAAAGACACGTTCTCCCAGAGCAGAATCCAAAACTCCCGGACCGTAAAAGTCTGGTGCTCTACCGATCACAGATTTCACTTTTCCTTTGTTATGTGCATCCATCAGTGTCTCCGCCATGTTAGCACGAGTCACACCTTTACGTCCTGTAGCTTGATTGGGTAACCCCTCAGATATTTTTGATTGTGTGTGTCCATACATGTACAAGTTATCTGCATATACAACTCTCGCATTCACAGTTTGGGCTGCATGTATCACTCCATCCATAATTGGCGGAAACTTCTCAGGCCATTCCTTATATGGAGCCTTGGCACAATGATAGATAACAGAAGCCCCCAAACAAGCCTTGCCGAACTCTAGTTCATCAGTTGCATCTCCTCTAACTACTTCTACATTAGCCGGTGCCGGTGAATCGATCTTGCCACTCCGGTTAACCATTCGCACTTTTTTGTTCCTCAATAACAACTGCTCCATGACTGCCATTCCTAGTGGTCCTGTACCTACCACAACGTGTAATTCACTCATCTCCGTTATCAACGACTCCCTTTATCATAATTATGTATAATCTACAAACTATATAAATTAAACCGGACCCACTATAATTTCTTTTATTATGGAGCCCAATTTACCCATAATTACTTTTTATTCATGTACTTTTCTATTTTCTTCTTCTCCCATTCAGCACCAAATATAGATCCACCACCCCAAATGGTAAACCCATGTGCGATCACTCCAATTCCCCATCCTAACAACGTATATATAAACCATATGTTATCCGGGTAGAAAATCAGATTGTATACAATCAATCCTGAATTCACAAGAACGTATACCACCAGATGAATATAAAAATCCTTAAGTGCTTTAACCCGTTTTAACGCCTGCTCATAATCTTCATTGTTTTTTTCCAAAGTTATACCTACCTTCTCAGATTTTTGGAAACACCGCTTACAGGCAAAACAAACTTCACTGAAGGCCTGAGCCTACTTAGTCACAAAAATAGCAATAAGCCTTAACAAACCGATGTGATATTGTAAATATAGAGATTGCTATATAGGTTATATGTACTAAATTTACTATATCATAGTGTTTTGGAATCATAAACCATCTTATTGTAAATAGTTACTATTGTTTAAATAAATAGTCCATCACCACTAAATATGTTTTAAATCAAAATTATAAAAATTTAATTATCTGATTTTGCGTAAATTATATTTTAGAAAATTCGACCAATTACTAATATCATAGTACTCTATATTTAGGAAATTCATAGAAGAATCAGAGGAGGAATGACAGATCATGAAACACGTTCAAGACACAACTACGCTCTATAATGGAGTCAAAATGCCATGGCTTGGATTTGGCGTATTCAAAGTGAAAGACGGAGATGAGGTTGTAGATGCCGTCAAAACAGCGATAAAAGCTGGGTACCGCAGCATCGATACCGCGAAAGTATATAACAACGAATCCGGTGTCGCTCAAGGCATACGTGAATCTGGCATTGCTCGTGAAGATTTGTTTATTACAACCAAAGTATGGAACAGTGATCAGGGCTACGAAAGTACACTTGCAGCCTTCGAAGAGAGCATGAAACGTCTGGAACTTGAATATCTTGATCTCTATCTGATCCACTGGCCTGTCAAAGGCAAATATAAAGACACCTGGAGAGCATTGGAAAAGCTCCACAAAGAAGGACGCATCCGTGCCATCGGCGTGAGCAACTTCCAGATTCATCATCTGGAAGACCTCATGATAGATGCGACCGTAAAACCAGCAGTCAATCAGGTGGAGCTTCACCCCCTCCTGACCCAGACGAAGCTGCGTGAATATTGCAGTAAACACGAAATTCAGATTGAAGCTTGGTCTCCACTTGGTCAAGGAAACCTGATGGAGTATCCCTTACTTCAGGACATCGCTGCCAAATACGGCAAATCTCCGGCACAAGTCATTTTGCGCTGGGATCTGCAGAACGGCATCGTGACCATCCCGAAATCGGTAACCCCTGAACGTATTCATGCCAATACCGAGCTATATGATTTCGAGTTAACCGCTGAGGAAATCGAACAGATCAACGGCCTGAACGAGAATAAACGATTCGGTTCCGATCCGGACAATTTTAATTTCTAAGATTGTTACTACGTCCAGATCAGATTCAGCAACTTCGAGCAGTGCCTAGGACATCCCACCAGCATAATTAACAAAAAAGGGCGAAGCAGGATTAATCCCCCGCTTCGTCCCTTTTGTTATGCAATCCTGATTAGATTCTTATCCTTTGGACACCAGCTTGAAATCATCAAAGTGAAAGCCTGGAGCCACGACACAAGTGACCAGCACCGGCTCATCGCCCAGTGGACGTGCCGTTTGCCATACACCCGCAGGAACAAGTACCTGCGGAGATTGCCCTGCCGCGATATCCATACCGAGAATCAGTACTTCCTCATTCTCCGGATTCTCGCCGTTACCGCCCAATTTCAGTTCAATTGGACTGCCGCTATGCCATAACCACAGTTCATCCGAAAGCACCGTGTGCCACTCGGATATCTCATGAGCATGAAGCAAGAAGTACGTTGAACTTGCCGAGAAGCGCGGGCCCGAGTAGGCATCCGGTAATACGGATTGCGGGATTTGATAAGATGCTTTCCAAACTTCCTTATACCAACCACCTTCAACGTGAGGCTGCATATCCAGCGCAGCTACTAGCGGTGATAATTCATGTGTTGTCATAACTTGTTTCCTTCCTTCCAACTCATATTCGGGGACGCTCTCAGACCGGAGCATGACCTCGCTCTCCTTACTCTAAAACAACATATCCATTTTGTCACCTTTACAACGGGTAACCTTCAAGCGGTTCACCTTTTTTATAATTTTTGTCGTGCCAAAAGAACCGGATTAACTTAATCAAAAATGAAGCTCACTCTATATGATAGCGTTTACAAAAATATCATCTTTCCGTTATGATATGAGTATTAACGCCAAGCCTGAAGTAGAGAGGAGTTGCATAATGAGTCTCATTGAAGATCGGATTGGACCCAAATATCGGATTGGTGATTATGCCTTCACCATTGAACATATGCGAAGACATGACGGAAACGCGATGCCGCAGCCTCATGCTCATCCCTTTTACGAATTATATTACCTGCTCGAAGGTGAACGGGTATACTCCATGAATGGACAGATTTTGCCTGCGCGAAAAGGCGACCTGGTTCTCATCAACCCGCATGATGTACACACCACTTCCAAAGGCAGCAAACCTGGCTTCGAACGGATTCTCATTGGTTTCTCTCCTGCTTTTGCCACGGGTATGGAGCTAGGCATCTGTGGTCTGCTTCCATTCAAATGCTCCAGTCTGCTCCGTCTTCCCGAGTCAGATCAGCCTGAGGTTGAACGCATATTATGGCAGATGCTGCAGGAGTGCAAAGAACGACGCCCTCACTATGAGATCGCCGTACGCAGTCTGCTGGCTCATCTTCTGATCCATATCCATCGGGCACAAGAGATGATCCGGGAAACCAATCCAGGTTCATTACACCCGATGCAGGACAAGATTAGTGAAATTGTAACCTATGTAAATACAAACTATACCGAACCTCTTACATTGGAAGGTGCAGCAGCCCGTTTCTATATCAGCCCTTCTTATCTGAGCCGAATGTTCAGCCGACTTACCGGATTTCGCTTCAGCGAATACTTGCGTATCGTTCGTGTTCGAGAGGCACAGCGAAGATTGCTTTCGACACAAGAGCGAGTGCAATTCATCGCAGAAAAGGTAGGCTTCGAGCATACTGCTCATTTTAACAAAACCTTTAAACAGATCACTGGGACAACGCCACTGCGTTATCGCAAAGAACATCGATGAATGTAACATGTTGTCCAAACCTATACTTCCTATACAAACCCCAATTGGGCAGCCGTGCTTCAGCTCCAGTATATGCCCTTCTCTATCTCAGGAGAAGTTCAGGCGATGATTGGACTGTATACATGGCTGCCCTACTACACTACTAACTTGGTACTTACTTCTTGTGCTATTTTAAACGGCTGGCAAGATACTGCACCGCAGAAATAACACACCGCTTTATCTACGAATGATAACTCCACTTCGGACTTCTGGACTCACTGATATCTGTCGTCCTTCCGTATCTGCATCCGTTTCCCGACATACGATCCCCGCAGATTCAAGTCCAGTGACCTTCAGCAGCTTCCCATCCGCACCCACACCTTTAATATCCTCCAGTGTAGCGCCTTTGCAGTTGTGAAGATGAATGAGCGGACCTTCGGTGATCTGTGCCTGAAGCCCTGTAATCTGTAAATGTTTCGCCTGAGCACACTGAACGCCAGTACGAGCTTCCACGCTGTAACGTTCGATACTTACGCTGTCCAGAGGCATCTCCGGCAGACCGCTAACAAACAGTGCTGTCTCGGCCCCCGCGCAGACTACATCCGAGATGCGAATATCGCGGAACACTGGCGTTTCTTCGCTGACCTCTTTTGCAAAATCCCCACCGCGGGCAGACCCCTCCATATTGGCATAGAAAAAGGAAAACGAAATAGCTTCCATAATGATATCCTTCATATAGATGCGCTCAATCTGAATATCCTCAACGATCCCCCCGCGTCCGCGTGCGCTCTTGAAACGCAGTCCGATATCCGTGCCGATAAACGTACAATCCGTTACCCGTACATGCCTAACACCGCCGGACATTTCACTTCCGATCACAAAGCCACCATGACCATGATACACCGTGCAATCCCGAATCGTAACGTACTCCGACGGTAGCCCGAGTTCACGCCCCTCGGCATCTTTACCTGACTTCATACAGATCGCATCGTCGCCGACATCAAATATACTCTGCTCTACCAGAACATGACGACATGATTCAATATCCAGCCCATCTCCGTTCTGGGAGAACCACGGGTTTCGCACATTTACTTTACGAATCGTCACATGCTCACATGCCCAGGGGTGCAGGTTCCAGGCCGGTGAGTTCTGGAATGTAGGCCCTTCCAGCAGAACCCGTTTGCATTGGCGCAAGCTAACCATGTTCGGCCGCAAGAAATCCCGAATCTGTTCATGCGAGGCGAGATCACGTACTTTTTCCAGGTAGAGCTTCTCGGCAATGGCACCGCCATCCATCGCAGATTGGGAAGGCCACCAGATCTGTTCATCCGCCGTTTCTGACGTTTCCACAACACCACCAGAGGCAAGCAGTCGCTTCCACTGGCCAGCGGTCATTTTGGAACGTTTCACCGGACGCCAGGCTTCACCACCGCCATCCCAGATGCCTTCCCCCGTAATCGCAATATCTTCGAGCCCGTCTGCATCAATTGGAGATTGACAACGTACAACCTGCCAACCCTCGAAGCTTGATGCAATAAGAGGATACTTGTTGAAATCCTGACTGAAGGTTACCAGCGCGCCGGCTTGCACATGCAGTTCAATTCGGCTACGAAGCACGATCGGTCCAGTGAGCCACACGCCGGCAGGAATGATAATCCTGCCCCCACCTGCGTCTGCACATGCGGCAATAACCAGCCGGAGGGCCTCTGTATTATCCTTAATACCGTCTCCAACAGCACCATAATCAGTAATATGAAAATCATTTTTAGGAATAACAGGCAGATCCACTTCGTAAGCTTGAAGATCAGCTGCACTGCCTGACCCTGCAGACATTGGGGAACGGTATATGTTCATGGTACGAAATCATCCTCTCTACTATGATTCTCTCGTTTCATCATATCAACGGCACGTTAGGGACGGGTTGAGCTTTTTTGCCATGTACAGTGTGAACTTGATGTTATTTGTTATTTATATTCTGTTAGCCCATTTATAAAAACAGGACACCAATTCCAGTTTACAATATACATCAATTCCAGTCATTGTAAATAAACTAGGAATATCGATTCATTTTTCTGTCAGCATTCGTCACAAGAAAATCAACTATCTAACATATATATAACGTAAAATTGGGCCAAAGCCCTACAAAAACCATTACTTATGTCACGTTTTATTACAGACTAATTGCTATTAGCAGGATGTCTATGTATGATTAAATAACCACTTTGCAATAATACCTTTTTATTCCATTTATACTCTCCATTGCAGAAAGGGTGTGTGTTCTTGATTGAATTCAAACGTGTGCAAAAGCATTTCGGTCATTTCCATGTCCTCAAGGATATTCATCTTCGTATCGAAGAAGGAGAAGTAGTCGTTATTGTCGGACCTTCAGGCTCTGGCAAAAGCACACTGCTCCGCTGTATTAACCGCCTGGAGACCATCAGCGAAGGCGAACTCGTCGTCAGTGGCATTCCTCTGCATCAGAAAAAGGTGGATATCAACCTCTTCCGCCGCGACATCGGCATGGTTTTTCAACATTTCAATCTGTATCCCCACAAAAAAGTCATCGACAACATTACCCTTGCACCCGTAAAGGTACGCAAACAACCCAAAGCCCAAGCAACAGCAACCGCTATGAAATATCTGGAGCGGGTCGGCATTGCCGATAAAGCAGACAGCTACCCTTCCCAGTTGTCCGGCGGACAACAGCAGCGCGTAGCCATTGCGAGAGGACTCGCCATGGAGCCTAAGATTATGCTTTTTGACGAACCGACGTCTGCCCTTGATCCCGAGATGATCGGAGAGGTTCTGGATGTGATGCGTTCCCTTGCCCACAACGGCATGACTATGGTGGTCGTTACCCACGAGATGGGCTTTGCCCGTGAGGTGGCAGATCGGGTCATTTTCATGGATGAGGGACGGATCGTAGAAGAAGCGTCCGCAGCAGAGTTTTTTGACAACCCCCGAGAAGAAAGAGCACAACAGTTCCTTAGCCGCCTGATCCATCACTAGCCCCATCCTAATTGCTCATGCTTCACTCTACAAATAAAAGCCATTACTCACTCAGACGTTAATTCGATCATTTATGCTCACTCCACATTTTGAAAGGGGTCTTAAATTGATGAAAAATAGGATGAAACTCCCGTCTTTAACGTTAATGTTGGTGCTTGTGTTGTCTCTTGTATTATCTGGCTGTAACTCCACGGGTACAAACACACCCTCCGCGAGTGGCGGGGGCGACGCAGAAGCACAAGGGACGATTGAAAGGATTAAGGAACGCGGCAAACTGATTGCTGGCGTGAAATATGACACCAAATTATTTGGACTGAAAGATCCGGCCAGTGGAGATGTGGAAGGCTTTGATATTGATATCGCCAAGGCACTCGCCAAGCAGATTCTGGGAGACGAAACGAAGGTCGAACTGAAAGAAGTAACGTCCAAAACACGGATACCAATGCTGCAAAACGGAGATATCGATATCATCATTGCGACGATGACCATCACGGATGAGCGGAAAGAGCAAGTGGATTTCAGTGATGTGTACTTCGAGGCAGGCCAATCCCTTCTGGTGAAAAATGACAGTGTCATCGCCGGTTTAGAGAGCCTGGATGGTGTGAAGGTACTTGCCGTGAAAGGCTCTACGTCCGCACAGAATATCCGCGAAAAGGCACCGAAGGCCGAAGTGCTGGAGTTCGATAATTATCAGGATGCGTTTACAGCGCTAAAAGCAGGCAAAGGCGAAGCGCTGACAACCGATAATATCATCCTCATCGGCATGCAACAAACAGACAACAACTACAAGTTGGTTGGCGGCAATTTCACAAGCGAGCCTTATGGTATGGCGATTCGCAAGGGCGATACGGCTTTTGTAGAAGAAGTGAACAAGATGCTGAAAGCCCTGAAGGATAGCGGTGAGTATGACACGTTGCATGAGAAATGGCTGGGTAGCAAGCCGGAGTAACGTTTAGCAGGCTACTTATGCTTAACTTAAACAGGTGCGGTGAATTCAGGCTTGTTGTGAGGTATTCCATGCGTCTGATGACGCCAAGTATAAAGCCTGATGACATGGCAGTTATGCAACTAAGGCTGGGATAGTCCATGTATCTGAAGATGGGCAATTATGCCATCAACTAAACATGCAATATGTACTGGATAGCATCTGCTGTATGCGAGAGATTCGCATGTAGCAGATGCGCTGCTGTTTTATTTTCACACCTGGAGAACGGGGGCTCTTGTTATGGGCACATTGGATTTCAGCGTACTGTTCAGACACTCCGATCGTTTTATGGAAGGATTTCTGAATACGATTCAAGTCAGCGTGATCGCTCTGATTGGCAGCTTTGTGCTGGGGGCCATTCTGGCGATCTTTCGAATCTCACCGGTCAAACCGTTGAACTGGTTTGGTACGGCCTTTGTTGAGTTTATCCGCAACATTCCGTTGTTGCTGGTCGTGTTTTTTTTCTATCTCGGACTGCCTTCGCTGGGTATTTCTCTGGATGGATTTGTCGCAGGCACACTGGGACTAACCATATACACAGCCGTTTTCATCGCAGAAGCGATTCGGGCAGGCATTCAAACTGTACCTCGCGGACAGCTGGAGGCAGCACGATCATCCGGACTGTCTTATGTACAGGCCATGAACTCAGTCATTCTGCCGCAGGCGATCAAAATTGTCCTGCCCTCCATTGGCAACCAATTTATTAATCTGGTCAAAAACTCTTCCATCCTGGCGGTTGTGGCCGGCATGGACTTGATGTATTTTGCCGACATTGTAAACTCGGATACATTCCAGCCACTAAGCGTCTACACCATCGTTGCCCTATTCTATCTGACGCTGACCTTACCACTCAGCTTTCTGGTGCATTATATGGAACGCAGATTTGGACAGAGTGACGCAGAGGCACGCAAACCCAAAGGTAAACCGAAGAAAAACAAACCTGCCGGGCAGGTTACGATGTAGGGTATTACTACCCCAGTCACATGCGGTGATTCGCCAAGATGCGGTGATTCCCCAAGACCAGCCTTAAATAAGGCTCCACATGTCGTTTGGAATATTCTATATTCTTATTCGAGCTCAGTCTCCATGTCGCATATAAATTCGGCTTGATATTCAGTTTGAGCATAACATGTAGGGTAGCCTACGCAGATCACGCATTGAACATATATCGCTCACCGAAGGAGGCATCGAACGTATGGACTTTAGCGGGGCCTATGAATGGCCTAACCTTCGTTTCCTGTTGCAAGGATTTTGGGTAACCCTTCAAGTAGCAGGCTTATCCATTGTGTTCAGCTTTGTGCTGGGCACACTGCTCGGTACGATACGATTTACACGAATCCCCGTCCTCTCCCAGATTGTGGCGGTCATCGTAGATACCATTCGTAACCTGCCGCTGCTACTCATCATCTTTTTTATCCATATCGTGCTACCACAGCTTGGCATTAAAATGCCACCTTTCTGGTCCACGGTTGTGGGACTGAGTCTGTTTGAAGGCGCCATGATTGCTGAAATCGTGCGAAGCGGTCTTAAGTCTGTAGAACGTGGTCAGGTGGAAGCTGCCCGCTCCTCCGGCCTAAGCTACATGCAGACACTTATCGGCATCATTATGCCACAGGCACTGCGCCGCATGTCTCCGCCCATGGTCAGCCAGTTCATCTCTCTATTGAAGGATACGTCCTTGGCGATCATCATCTCCTTGCCGGAGCTGATGCGCAATGTGCAGATTCTCGGCGGTCAAAGCTTCGATTACATCATCCCGGCGTTGTTGCTCGCTGCTGTACTGTATTTCATCATCAACTACTCCCTCTCCATCGTCGCGAGAAGGCTCGAGGCGCGAATGAACTAGGGAGGTGGGCGTTGTTTTGGTTACGTTGTTTTGTTTGTTTCCATTGCTTGTGGCAATGGTGCGAAGTTCAAAAGCTCCGATTACACATGTTTCGTGGGATTGGAGCTTCTGAATTCTAACGATCTCAGATGAGCTTATTTAGCCATTTTTGAGGAATTTTCAATTCTAACGATCCGTATGGAGCCTATTTTGCTGATTGCGGCCATTTTCTAAGCCATTTGGAGCAATCTCAGCAAAATAGCGTCACTGGGGATCGTTAGAATTTTTTTGTCTACGTTTTTGCCCAAATAAGGCTTCTGGTGATCGTTAGCATTCAGCCACTGTGCAGTTACGCTAACTTCGGCCCCTTTTCCGAACTATGCCACCTTCTCTAACGTTTTAGGAGAGTAGGATTGTTTAGACGAAACCCGTCTTCTCTCCCAACCAACTTAAGACGTTCTCGCAGCTTCTCCACCCGGGCCATTCTTTTCCCAACCTTTTCACTCAAATCGCCACACCATTTTGGCGCAACTCTGCTTGCAACAGTGATACAGGAAGATTCGCAGGCGCAAGTTTCAGCTTTACCGCCATAGCCGCAGCTGTTCCCGCTGCCTCTCCCGTTGCCATACAGCTTGGAGTCAGTCTGGTTGTGGCATGGGCCTCATGTGTCGTGGAGATACAGCGTCCGGCAGCCAGCAAGTTGCTAATATTTTGGGAGAGCAGAGAACGATAGGGAATATCATACGCACCATCACCTTCAATAAAGGCTGCTGTCACGCCCTGCCCGGAGGGATCATGAATATCGATAGGATAACCGCTTCTAGCGACTACATCGTCGAACTTCCGCCCTGCAACCACATCTTCCTGAGTCAGCGCATAATGCCCAATGACACGTCTGGATTCACGAATACCGATCTGTGGGGCTACAGCCGAGATCGAGGCTCGTTCGAAACCCGGCACATCATTCCGCAAAAACTCAGCAATCATCAACACTTGCTTCCGTCCTTCCTGTTCAGCTTCGGTTAAATCCACAGCATTGGTAGCATCAAACCCCTGCACCCGGGTACAGTTAATCAACACTTCATCAGCCGCCGGTCCGGTAAAAAACAACACCTGATCGCGCTGAATCGGTACCGCCGCTTTCTTCCAGTGTGAATAGAAACCGCTCACGCCCGTCAACGGAATCGTGTCTAACTCGGCAAACGGGGTTTTCTCATAAAAATCCTCCGGATGCTCCTGCATATACTGCTTCACACGCCCGAGATCCACGCCGCGCATACGAAACTTCATCGTCATGGGCTGAGACTGGTTGTCTTCCTCCCGTCCCTTCGCTATAGCAGCCCCAGCCAGATAAGCCACATCCGCATCACCACTCGCATCGACAAATACGTTCGCCCGAATCTCCAGCTGACCGGATTTGTTCGTCACCCGCACTGCCTCGACTCGGTCATCCACCGCAGTAACACCATCTACGAAGCTGTGCAGCAACAGCCGAACACCCGCCTCTTTCAACATTTCTGCCGCAACCACCTGATAGACGGCCGGATCGTAAGGTGTCACGCTATGCACAAAACCAACCGTATCACGCAGATGCCCGGGAGAACCGCCCCGTGCCCGCAAGCGATCCACAATCTCCTGTGCAATTCCCCGAATGACCTGCTCACCCTGCTCGGTATGAAACGTCATCCACGGGTAGACCATAGCAGCCGTTGACATCCCGCCAACAAATCCGTAGCGTTCCACTAGCACCACGCGAACACCCTGCCTTCCTGCTGCAATCGCCGCCGTTATTCCTGCAGGACCGCCTCCGACGATGACAACATCCGCCGTTTCCCGTTTTACATTCGCCATTTCATTCAAACGTTCCCTCTCCCTTCCATACGATACGCTGCCCTTCCAATCACCTTATGCAACCTGTCCCTCTGTCTACTTTCGCACATCCTCTCATGCCTGTCCCCGCTCTAACCGTTCTAAACCCCCATCCTTCTGTTACCTTTCAATTCTCTTAGCTTTTCCAGCAGCTTCCCAATCCCAATCACTCCTTCAATCCCGTCATCGCCACACCCTCAATGAAACGCCGCTGCGCCAGAAAAAAGACGATCAATAGCGGCACCGTCGCCATCACGGTTGCACTCATCAAATACTGCCAGGCTGTGCCCACCTCATCCGTGAACAGGGACAATCCCAGCGGTAACGTCATCAGCTCTCTCGAATTGATAAAAATCAACGGATCAAAGAACTCATTCCAGCTCGTCACAAATGTAAAAATAGTTAGAGTCGCCATACCCGGCTTGGCAAGGGGAAGCATAATCTGCCAATAAATCCGAAATCGGCTACAGCCATCAATCATCGCTGCTTCCTCCAGCTCGGTAGGCACCGTAATAAAGAACTGCCGCATCACAAAGATGCCAAACACACCGCCCGCGCCAAAGATCGGCAGTAAAATCAGCGGAAGATGCGTATCAATCCACCCCAGCTGCCGCATAAAAAGAAACATCGGAATGGCCGTTACCTCATGCGGAATCATCATCGCGCTCAGCAAAATGAGAAAGACCACATTCCGCCCCTTAAACGGAATCTTGGCAAAGGCATACCCCGCAAGGGAAGCAAAAAACACCGTGCCAAGCACCACCAACGCAGAGATATACACACTATTCCCGTAAAAACGGTGAAACGGAATCAATCGAAACACATCGATATAATTCTGAAATTGTAAGCTGTCCGGTATCCACTGTGGTGGATAGGTAAATATGCTCTGCGGTTCCTTGAGGGATGTCGAGACCATCCAGATCAACGGAACAATCATGATCAGCGAAACTACCGTCAGTATCAAATAGGTGCCAACAGCAGCCCCGAACCTCCGGCCTGTCAACCTAGGCATCGCCTTCACCAAACACCCACCTCTTTCGGAGCTGCCATTGCAGCAGCGTCAGAATCAGCACAATCAGGAACAGCACATACGCAAGGGACGAAGCATAGCCGAACTGAAACAGCTTAAATGCTTTTTCCCAGATGTAATAGACCAGAACTTTCGTGCTGTTGCTCGGCCCGCCTTGGGTCATGACATAAATCTGTCCAAATACTTTGAGCGACCCAATGACGGTCATCACTACGGTCAGAAATACGGTCGGCGTGATCATAGGAAGAGTAACGTTGAAAAAAGAAGCCCTTCTTCCCGCGCCATCCAGTGTCGCCGCTTCGTACAGGGAACGCGGTACCTGCTGAAGTGCTGCAATGAACAGTACCATGTTCAGACCGACATTTTTCAGTACACTCGTCACAATGACCGCAGGCATTGCCAGGTTCGGATCGTATAGCCAAGCAGGGCCTTTAATCCCCATCATCAGCAATAGCTGATTGATTAACCCCGACTCTGTTGCATACATCAACTTCCACACGATGGCCCAGACAATTAATGATGTCATAACCGGGACGAAAATGGCCGTTCTGAACAGGCCGATCCCTCGAATGCTTTTGGATAAGAGCAGGGCGAGCAGCAAAGCGAGTACGATATTCAGCGGCACCAGACCTGCCGTAAAGTAAACCGTATTGCCAAGCACTTCCCAGAACATGGCGTCCGTCATAATATCCCGGTAGTTGTCCATTCCGATAAAATGATGATCCCCAAGCAGCGGCCAATCCGTCAGGCTCATATAAAACGCAAGCCCCATCGGGAACAAGAGCAGCAAAGTAAAGCCCAGCACCATCGGTGAAATAAACAACCAGCCAGCAATCTGCGCCTCCCTGGCGAGCGGCCCTCCGCGTCTCGGCTTTTTGGATCGGCTCACGAGCCATCCCTCCCTGAACCCGAACTATCCGAAAGTTCCACAGGATCAGAAGGATTGATGGGATCGCAAGGGTCTATATGTCCGGCAAAAGATGATTTCGGAATAGAATGTCCAGCAGCTAACGATTCAGAAACAGACTGTTCCGAGCCCGAAGGCTCCTTTTGCTCCAGACGATCTATCGCATTGCGGAAACTGCTTACGGCTCTACGCAGCTCATCCTCCGTTTTGCCTGTAACCATGGCCCCAAGCATAATGGCCTTGATACCGCTATGGTGAAGCACGGGAACATCCTCCGGCACCAGCTTGCGCTGGGAAGGGACAAGTACCGGTACCCCGGCCTGCAAAACCAGTTGCCGATAACGAAGTACATCCGTGAAGCATAGCGGAGTACCGTATTCTTTGCCGGGTACAATCGAAGCCTCCAGTGCAGTAAAACCGAAGTGTGCAGCGGATGCCACCAGAGACGCATCGTACTCATCGTTAATCGCAAACGTAGATTCCAGCCCCAGGTCACTCAGCATCATAGACGGCAGATGATGCGCATAGATGGAGTAGAAGTCAAAGCCCATACCCGCCAGGCGCTCCACATCTTCTCTCCGTGTCCCTTCAATACTGCCGGATGGCACAACGCCGAACGGGCCGCCAAACTGCGAGCGAATCGTACGAAACACCTCGGTGTATTCATCCAGCGGACCAAAATGGTTGCCGCTTGCGCGATGGCCCACATTATAGTGCACCTTCAGAGCATCCGCCCCTTCCTCCCATGCCGCCCGAGCCAGTGCGAGATCATTCCCGGGCAGACTGACGATGAGCGACATCGGTTTTTGATCCAGCATAGCTTGCAGTTGACCTGTCTTGTGCATATGTTGCTTAGCCCAAAGTTGACCGACTTGATGTGAATGTTGCGGGTTCTGGGAGTTCTGCGGGCTCTGCCAACTCTGAGAATGCTGCATCTGTTGCGACCCCTTGGTCTGTTCCGTCCTCTGTGACCGCTGCTGCATCTGCTCCGTCTGCTGACTCTTCTCCATGTCTTCCATCTGGTTCATCCCCTCACTTCTCTCACTCTTCATACGCCCCATTCACTTTTTTCCGTCATTTTTCTTTCCGTCATTTTCCTGTCTTCCCTACGCTCTGTTCTCATTTACTCTTCATCTCCCGCACTCCTTCACCCTCTGCCTCTCTTCAGGGTTGTAATATGCGCTGCACTTCGGTCTGCATTTGTTTCAAATTATCCTCTGGCGAGGCTGTACGGGCGAATAATCGGTCAAAACCCTGCAGTACCGCGTTATCAATCTCCTGCCAGCGGATATGTCCCGGAATCAGACGGGCTTTCGGCATTTCATCAATGACCGCCTGCACGATATGCTCTTTGCTTGGGTTGTTCGGCTGCTGGATGAAAGCGTCGGAGTTCAGCACCGAAGTACGCGCAGGCACAAAGTACGTCGCGGTTGCCTGCGTTCCCTGTTCACTGGCAAAATACTTCAGCAATTTCTTTGTCTCCTCCGGATGTTTGCTATCCTTAAACATGGCATAGCCCGCCTGCCCCAGCATCGGTACGCTGCCCTGTGAGCCGGACGGCATAGGGGCAATACTCCATTCAAAATCCTTGATCTCCCTTGCTTTGGACACATAACTGTAGTTATCGAAGAACATGCCCACATTGCCTGCATCAAAGCTCACCTGCTCGCCCGCTTTCGGGTGAGATTCGTCGCTAAACATCATGCGCTCCAGCATGGCAAAGGTCTGTACTCCGTACTCATCATTCCAGGTAAACGCTGTCATATCTTCATTGAACGGCCCGCTTCCGTTAGACCAGGAGTATGAAGAAAGCACTGCCCAGGTCTTCCAGTCCCGAAAAAAGTTAGCCCCATAGATGCGATTCGCCGCATCCTTGCTGGTTATTGCTTTGGCAGATGCCTCGAACTGCTCCCACGTCCACTCGCCTTTGGCCGCCAGCGTATTGGGATCGGTCAGCCCAGCCTTGTCAAACAGCGTTTGATTATAAAACATCACCACAGGCGGTGTGGAAAACGGCAAGCCTAACAGTTGATCTCCCTCACGGAAGAGATCCAGCGTGCTGGGAATGTAATCGTCCAGCTTAAATTGTGCATCATCCTTGAACGCCGACACGTCGGCCAGGATGTGATTGGACTTGAACTGTGGTATCATGCGTTCCGATACCCAGGCCAGATCAGGGAGCGAGCCGCCAGCGGCAAGCACCGATATTTTCTGCTGATAATCGGCAAAGGGTACCGATTCCATCGTTACCTTGATGCCCGGGTTCTCTTTGGTAAAGCCATCGATCAGCTTGTTGTAGACATCAATATGTGCCTGATTACCCCACATCATGAATTTCAGCTCTACCTTGTCGTTCTCTCCACCAGAGGCGTTAGAACCCCCGCCCGTATTGGTGCTTGTGCACCCAATTAGAGCCGTGATCACAAGTACGAGAATCAGCGTCAATCCTGCCTTTTTCATGGAAATCCCCCTTATGGACGTTATCGTATTCCTATGCCACCCCAGTATATCGAAAGCGCTGCTTGCTCCTAAATCACGCCAATTGCAGAAATGGTACGGAATTTAAAGAGGTTTTCTCGCGGCTCTACTCCCTACGCTGCACACCATATCCATCACGATACTCTCCTGCCGTACACCCCATCTGCTGTTTAAAAACCAACATGAAATGTTTCGGACTCTGATATCCAGATAATCGGGCAACGTCATAGATTTTGAGTCCGGTGTTGACCAGCAGCCACTTGGCCCGCTCCATTCGTGCCTCTGCGATATATTCGGAATAGTTGATGCCCGTCTCGGTTTTGAACAACTGGCTCAGATACGTCGGGTTCAGATTGACCAGTGAAGCAACCGTCTGGAGCCGAAGATCACCATCGGGATGCTGGTGGATGTGCTCTTTCACGCTGCGAATAATTTTGCGAGGTTCCCCGTGATCCGGGTTGGCTGTGCCAGAGGTTTCGGGGATAGGAAGTGTGGAGCGGCCGTATCTATGGTCCAGCAACGATTGCATTTTTTGCAGACTTTTCACCAGTTCATGACGTTCGATGGGCTTCAAAAGATAACTTAATACCCCGTGCTCCAATGCCCTCCGTGCATATTCGAACTCCCCGTACCCGCTGATAATAAGCATCAGCAGATCAGGGTACATCTCTCTCGCTAATGAAACCAATGTCAGTCCATCCATCTCGCGCATACGGATATCCGTGATTAATACATCCGGCACTTCACAGCGCAGTACCTCCAGTGCCTCGGCTCCGCTTGCCGCTTCCCCCACCACCTGAAACTGAGGGGATGCCTGTACAATTAGCTCTCGTAATCCCTGACGAATCACCGTTTCATCCTCCACAAGCAGCACTTTATACATGCGTATCAATCCCCTTTCCGTTGAAGGTGAATGGATAAGGTAACAACCAGCCCTTGCCCGGGGCTGCCATCAACACTTAGTCCGCTGTCTTTTCCATACACCAGATGCAGCCTTTGAGCGATATTGTGCAACCCCAGACTCTCCCCGGCATGACGATGCAGAATGGGATTAGCGGGTGGGTACACGTTTTGTCCAGAAACGGTCTGTCCAGAGACAGAAGCATTTAACCGATCCAGCTCCTCCTGTTCCATTCCTTTGCCGTTGTCCCGAACACTGATGAGCAGTTCCTGATCGAATAAAACGGCAGATACCCAGATGATACCGCCATTATTACCACCCGTGCTGCCGCGTGCTAGCCGTCCTTCGATCCCATGACAGATCGCATTTTCCACCAGCGGTTGCAGGATCAGCTTGGGAACAAGACAGTCGTTAACCTCTTCCTCCATGTCATAGATGATCTCCAATTCACCGTTGTAACGCACTTGCTGGATTCGTACATAAGAATCGACAAACGCCAGCTCTTCCCGAAGGGTCACCATGCGATCTGCCTTATCAATGGTGTATCGCAGCAGTCTGCCAAGCGCTGTCACCATTGCAGATACTTCGGCATGCCTCTGGCGGACAGCCATCATGTTGATCGACTCCAGTGTGTTGTATATAAAATGAGGGTTCATCTGGCTCTGCAGCGCCGACAATTCGGCCTCCCGTTCCTGAATTTCAAGCACATACACCTCATTGAACAGACGATGGATCTCCTCCATCATGCGGTTAAATCCCCTGCTGATCTGCCCCAGTTCATCACTGCTGTATTGAGTAACCCGCTGGCTGAAATCCCCCTGCTCCACCCGAATCATATGATGTTTCAAGCGAATAAGCGGACGTGTGACCCTATAAGATACGAGTACGGCGAGGATCGCTACAGCCGCCATACAGAGAAGGGCAAGCCCCATGGTGAAGGTAAGCATCTCCCCCGACTCCTTTTGAATGACCGTAATTGGCGTGAGGCTGATCACAGACAACCCCGAGTATTCTGAATGATGCCTTACATGGAGGTAGGGACGTCCATCCAGTGCTATCTTCTGATTGTCTGCATAATCCTGAAGCTTTCCATGGGATAACAAAGGAGCATAAGCGGATAACCCGTCTGTAGACGTTTTTTCAAAAATAAGACGTTGCTGGCTATCCACGATCATCAGACTTGCTTTTTGCTCAAAATTCAGGTTGGATAATAGCTGTCCAAAGGCCTCCAGCCGGATATCGATCAAAATGTACCCCAGCCGCTGGAGCGTCCCTGGATCACGCAGCTCTCTGCCCACGGTGATGTATTCCGCTTCCTGGCCACTCACGTAGTAGCCGGGAATATGCGGAGGAAGCAAGTGCCATATGCCTTCGGTGCCCCTTAATTCGGAAAACCATTCCTCTTGGCTACCGTCCCAGACGGGTTTGACCGCAAGGGAGTCCAGATTGGAGAACAGAATGCCGCTATTGCTGATCAGATGAATGCCTCGAATCTCTGGCCGATCATAGGCTTGAGCTGACGTATACAGCTTCATTTTCTGGTAATCATCCGACCTCGCCCACGTCCCTGAACCCATCGAACCATCGTACTCCCTCAGGATGCCAAGCACCGTCTGGTCATAAAGCGGCAAGAGCGACAACCGCTCAAAATCCTTGAGCATCCGGTTCAGATTTGTGTTGATCTGCCGCACCATATCAATGGTGAATTGCTCCGTCTTTCGATCCATTGTCTGCGAAAAATGGGCGTAGCTCATCACCCCCTGCACGCTAAGCGGCAAGAGCGTCAATGTCAGAAAAAGCACTAGTAGCTTGGAGCGCAGGTTTATGCTTTTTCGGATCGAACGAAAAAAGTTCATCGTCCTTTCTGCCATTCACTTGTCCCCCTTCTTCGTTTTATTGTATGAGACCTCGCTGTTGTTCGATGAAATGGTTCCATCCGTTGGAGCAAACAGATGCATCCATTCCGGGTGAATTGAGGTCATCATATCCAGTTTAGAGATGCGACGACGATCCTGTAAGCTATGGATTTAGTACGAAATTTGAAGAGGAAGTGGATCGAGGGYTGTTATGGGAGGAAGTTGGGGGAGCGTGATATATCTTTCGGAAAACATTAAAAAGCCGAATGCAATTTAGCAGTCGGCTTCTTTTGGGTCACATCAAAAAACCGACTGCATTAAGCAATCGGTTGTCTCTTCATCATATGTTTATATTGGAATCGATAATATTCATTGATTAGCTCATCCAAAACCATGGACTGTTCGAGGACTTTGTAATCCTGCATGCCATGATTCTCCGCCAACCGACGTAACTTTTGCCTATCCCGTTCAATTCGATCTTTGATCTGCAACGGTTCACTCACAGCATACACCCCCTCTTTGTATAACATAATAGGATAGATTGCCAAAAAATTCATATTTTGTTCCTTTGCAAAATTTAATGTTTGCTTGCAAGAGCTTAGTTTCATAAGTTTAGTATCTTTAAAATTTCTTATACCCACTCCAAAGCACAGTATATAGATTTAAATAATAATATTCCGTCTATATATCGTATTGGCATCTATTATTTATGATTTTTTTCAACTCACGTCCGTTTATTAGAATTTAAAGTTGTAAAAAATAGATCTCACTTCTCTTTATACATATGTGAAGGCAATACGGCATTGCAGAAAACTTGGGAATGGTGTTCTGGCTATGATTCCTCCCTATTGTTCTTCTACTAAAAATAATTTCAGGAGTGATTATTATGGCAAATCAATCTTTAGGTTCTTCTGGTGCAACACTTATCAAATCGCATGAGGGATTTTCCTTGAAATTTTATGGAGATCCCTATGGATATCCAACAGTTGGATGGGGACATCTGATTACAAAATCTAAAACATATACTAAAAATACAACAGGTAATCCAAGTGATTCCCTTCTAACTCAAGCACAAGCTAATGCGCTATCAACTTCTTTGGGGCTAAATTATACCTCTCCAATTTCTTAGTCTCAGGCAAATACATTTTTTAATGACGACACTGCAAGTGCTGTAAAAGCAGTAAATAATGTGACACTTCCAGCAGGTATGTCTTTGTCACAATCTCAGTTTGATGCACTTGTTTCGCTCACTTTTAATGCAGGTCCTGGGGTGCTAAATTCGAGTGATGTAAAAAATCTTCTTTCGTACATTATGATATATTCGTCTTTTCAAGGCCCACGTTCAGATGTAGAAAAAGATAATTGTTCGAAACTAGTCAGCAAAGCATTTTCATATGACAGAAACTTAACGAGACGAAGAAATGAAGAAGCAACTTTATTTTGTAAGGGTCAGCCTTATACTCACAAATATCCAGTATATTCAATTTAATTCATTTAATTTGTGACACAACAAGAAGGTCAGCCATGAGGCTGATCTTCTTGCATTTTCATAATTTTATAGAATATCCTCAGCTTCTTGTAAATCTTCTAGTACAACAGCATATAACCTAAACATAACCTTAATTATTTATTCCGAAATTCTCTTAAGCTCAAAGATAGTTGCCTCCGATAACAAGATAAGCCTTTCGTTATTAACAACAAAAAAACTTAAACTTACAGGTATACTCATTTTTGTAGAAGGGTTACTTACATCTATTGCTTTTACCACATCATTTTCATTTAAGTCTGGAATATCTATTTTAAATGATCTATAAAAAGAATCTTTATTATTGCATGTCGCTGTAATCTCATATAATGGGTTTCTTAGTTCAGTTTGATATTGACTGTAGTTTTTAATTCCTTTTGATGAAAATAAGTCTTTTTTGATGATGAGTTCATCTCCGATAAACTTCTGCCCTGTTGGATATTCAGAAGCGTCATTATATGAATTTGCAAATCCTAAAAGCTTCTCAACTTTCCAAGTTCCATAGAAATAATTTTCAGTTTCACTATCCAAACTTGTACTCTCTGTAGTACAGTAATCACTATTTTGCTGTGTTGTTACTTGTTTACTGGGAGACTCACCCGAACCTTGCGTATCGGTTACAGGCTTACCTGATCCACCACATCCTGAAAGCAAGATGAAACTCAACACTATCAATACACCGAGTGCTTTTTTCAATCCTAAAATCTCCTTTCGTCTACCTAGCAGGTATTATATCAGAGCAAATGAACCCATGAATGACATATCATTAACATTATTTACGAATAAAGTTAAAATTGTGTTATACACTTCCAACAGAAAATAGTATTAATATATGCATGTAAAAAACAGTATATAGGGGGTATTCAATGATTGTTTTTGGGTTGCTTGCCATAGCTGTAATCTGGTTCTTTTCAAGTAATGAGAAGCTCAAGCGTTACGCTGCTTATGCTTTTGGAGGACTTGCTTTGACAGCCGTTCTTATACTGGCCTTTACCATGGAAACAGGAACAAATTCTAGTTCAGTTACTGGCTCTGAAAAAGCCGTCGTAGTTGAAAATAAATCTCTCAAACAAAATAAGTAACAAAATGGGGCGGTCAAGGATGGTCGCCTTGGCACCTGAGTGCTGAAAAAATTGGTATGATCAGTAATGTTGATTTAGTATAGGCTACTTTATTTACAATAGGATTTTGTTCAACGTTGATCCTGCTTATAAACCTATTTTCTTGAGTTATTTTCAAATATATGTTAATTTAACTACATAGAAATACATAGTAGGTGGTGTATAAGTTGAAGAATGAAATGATCAAAGGATATATCGATGGTATTGTGCTCTCAATTCTGAGTCAAAGGGATGCATACGGGTATGAGATATCTCAATATATCAATCAAGTCACCGATGGAGCATTTCTGCTCAAGGAGGGTACGCTGTATCCTGCATTAAAGAGGTTGGAGGCCAATTCTTACATTGAAGGCTACTGGGGTGAACAAGAAGGTGGGCCTAGACGAAAATACTACCGCATCACAGAAGAAGGACAGCTGCGCCTGGAAGCAATCAAAACTTCATGGGAACAAAATACACATATCATTAATATTTTTTTAGGAGGAACGGCGAATGGACATTCAATCCTATTTAGACCAAGTTTTTAAGAAATCATTCTTATCTAAACGAGAGCGTAGCGATTTAGCCGAAGAAATGGCTACTCATTTACACTCCTCCAAAGAGCATCATATCAATGAGGGATGCACTGAAGAAGAAGCTACCACAAAAGCTATAGCGTCCTTTGGTGATCCGACCAGCATAAGAACTCAATTGACTCAAGAGACTTACGGTCTATCAAGTAAACTGATCCTACAGTTTATAATCATGAACTTAATCCTATATTTTAGCTCCCTGTTCGCAGGATTAGTGCTTCATTATTACGATGCTCATAACAGAGTGATCGAACTTTTCCCTGTAGTCTTTATTACTCTATTTGCCTTGAGCAGTGCTTTACTGCTAACTCGCAAAAACATTGATCGTTGGTGTCTATTGTCAGTTCCCATTTTATTTGGATTAGGATATTTGCAGGCATATCTGGGCCTTTTTAAAAACTTGTTTGGTAGCCTCGATTCATTTACACTTTTTGAGAATTTATTTTTCAGCGGCGCTTATGATTTTTCAGGGCGCAATAGTTTCATGCTTATTGGTGGTCTGATCCTAGCTGTTCAAACACTCATATTGTTTGTTATCAGCAAAAATATCTACATCGCTTTGATGCCCTTCGCCTTCTCTATCTTGTATACAGTTTCTCATATGGTCATTTTCGGATCATATTATCTGTTCATTGGGGATCATTTTAGTTCAGCTGTCACCAATGGATACAATGTTTTTGCCGCTGGTAACATTCAACGCCTCTCAGATATCGGTGTGAAATTAGTTGTGTGTCTTGTATTATTTTTCACTTTAAGTTCATTGAAGAAGATGATCTTTAAATCTAAGCTTCAGACTGGATGAGCTGGAATGACATATCATTTACTTATTCATACTCATTCCACAGGTATATCGATTATATTCATTAATTAGCTCATCCAACACCATAGACTGCTCAAGCACTTTCACATTCGGGATTCCATATTGATCTACCAAGCGACTCAACTCTTGCCGACCTTGCTCGATTTAGTCTTTTAAGATACTTAGTTCTCTCATGGCATTTCCCCCTCTAGGACATTCTAAAAAAAACATTTAATTTGAGTAAGCTATTAGTTCCGCTAATGACTACAAGGGCTTTTTAGAACATATTATGTTTTGCATAA
Source organism: Paenibacillus sp. 2TAF8 (assembly GCF_052114825.1). Classification (NCBI taxonomy): domain Bacteria; kingdom Bacillati; phylum Bacillota; class Bacilli; order Caryophanales; family Paenibacillaceae; genus Paenibacillus; species Paenibacillus sp. 2TAF8. Next base: position 75,618 of record NZ_JBFRFN010000007.1, on the reverse strand, counting down.
TATTGTAAAAATAATTCTTTAGAAAAGGCACTGCTATCTGCAGTTCTAAGAATTTAAAAATAAAAAATAGCCTACCGATGAGTAGGCTAAACTTGGTTATAAACTCGCACCTTTATATAATTTCACCCCGTAACTAAAAATTGCTTTTTTCCTCTCCGCTCTCGGTTCAAATTAGACATGTATCTGAGTTTTTAAAATGGAGAAATGCCTCTTCCTACTTCACCTGCTCCAAAAACGCTAAGTCAGGATTCACTCCATCTCCCATTTCAATAAATGTATCATATGACCCACTAAAGGTTATTTTACCATGATGAATAAAATGCAGAACACATTGGATATTTGCAATATCCTGCAAGTGATGGTTCGAGACCAGTACAGTGCACTCATTATGGAGTGCCAGCTTTTTGATCCTTTTTAAAATATGATAACGCATTTCAGGATCGATTCCCGCCAATGGTTCATCGAAGATGTACAATTTTCTCTTCATTAATGTGATTGCCAGAATACACAGATAACGTCTCTCCCCAACAGATAGTTGCCCAAACTCCATATTCCATACTCGCTGTACCAAATCAACCTCAGCTGGACTCATAGCTTCATCTACATAAGGTTCATTATTCACTTCAATACGGTTGGAGTGGTCAGAATACAGAAAAAAACGAAAAAGATCCTTAGCCTTTAAGGTTAGAGGAAATAATAAACCCTGCAGCTGGTAGATGATCTCCTTCTCATCAGGAATACCCTGTATTTCTGGCGGACGTTTAATCACATTCGCGATCAGATCAAATAAAGTCGTTTTGCCAGAACCATTCTTGCCAATGATCATATTAACGGTCTGTTCGGGAAACTCCACATGTAAATGATCCAGATTTTTGCGAGAGGCTTTGGGATAAGAAAAGCTCAAATTTTCAATTTTAATCATAGATCCTCCTGCTATGTCCGATGTGTTCTGGATATGACTTTCACAAACTTGAGTGCGATAAGTCCGCAGGTAACATAACAAAGTGTGATGAAATTCATGTTGATCAGACTCAAATGTGGGAACGGGCTATCCATAAACCATTCTGCTAATAAAAAAGTTAGATTCCTGACGTACTCCATAGGGTTGATGAACACCAGAAGTAGACCATACTCTGTTGAATACGCCAGTCCCTTTGCAGATAGAAAAAACATGACCAGTAAGCTCATACTGATCACAGCATTCAGCGACTCTTGCCTTACTGGAAGAAGCATAAGGATAAGCGTTAATAAAATGACCATGACAGATCCCAATATACAGCTTGTTAAAGAAACCGCGAGAAACAAAGCAACCTGTCCAAAGCTATCCAGGAATATCACTCCCGATACTAGCGAGAACAGAAGAATGGTCAAGAACAGAAAACAAATTTGGTTCAGAGCTTTTCCCCAGATAATGGGATATTTACTACCCGAGATAAATTTGAACATTTTGAAAAAACCGCTCTCCCTTAAAGAGATCAGATTGGTCGTCACATCGATGGACATCACAAAGATAATATATGAAACAAATACACTGGTTTGGATGTAGAACTCATTGATCTCAGGCCCCTGAGTAAACCACTGAACATTAAAGATAAAAAAAGCAATGAGAGGAAAAAACAGATACCATACGAATGCTACTTTGTTGCTTAACATCATTTTCGTAAACAAACGGAAGTATTCACGAGTTATTTTCAAAAAACAACCTCCAATTTATCCATTGTTACATGCTGTATTGAAAGTTAACGCAAATAAATATATTCCAATTATATAATATTTTTCTAAATATTTTATAGTATTTCTATCAGAAATGTTTTTAGATATAGTCAACTTCTATCAAAAAGATGGATTCATACAATATAGAGCCCAAAGATTTCTCTATCTTCTTGGAATATTTTAAAATATATGTTAATTTAACTACATAGAAATACATAGTAGGTGGTGTATCAGTTGAAAAATGAAATGATCAAAGGATATATCGATGGTATTGTGCTGTCTATTTTGAGTCAAAGAGATGCTTACGGTTACGAAATATCTCAACACATTAATCAAGTAACCGATGGGGCATTTCTGCTCAAGGAAGGTACGCTGTATCCTGCATTAAAGAGGCTCGAAGCCAATACTTACATTGAAGGCTACTGGGGTGAACAAGAAGGTGGGCCTAGACGGAAATATTACAGGATAACAGAGGAAGGCCAACTTCGACTTGAAGCGATCAAAACCTCATGGGAACAAAATACACATATCATTAATATTTTCTTAGGAGGAACGGCGAATGGACATTCAATCCTATTTAGACCAAGTGTTTAAGAAATCATTTTTATCTAAACGAGAGCGCACTGATTTGGCAGAAGAAATGGCTGCACATTTACATTCCTCCAAGGAGCATTATATGAATGAGGGAAGCACAGCCGAACAAGCAGCCACCAAAGCCATAGCCTCTTTTGGCGATCCGATCACCATAAGAACGAAATTGACTCAAGAGACCTATGGTCTATCAAGCAAACTGATCCTACAGTTTATAACGATAAGCTTTCTCTTATATTTAAGCTCCCTGTTCACAGGAATAATTCTTCATTACTACGATGTTCATAACCGAGTGATCGAACTTTTCCCTGTAGTCTTCATTACTCTATGTGCCATGAGCAGTGCTTTACTGCTGACTCGCAAAAACACAGATCGTTGGTGTCTATTGTCGGTTCCCATTTTATTTGGGTTAGGATATTTGCAGGCATATCTAGGTCTTTTGAAAAATAGGTTTGGGGGCGCCGATTCATTTACGCTTTTTGAGAATTTATTTTTTAGCGGTGCGTATGATTTTTCAGAGCGCAGCAGCTTCATGTTTATCGGTGGTCTGATCCTAACAGTTCAAACACTCATTTTGTTTATTTTCAGCAAAAATATCTATATTTCTTTGATGCCTTTTGTATTCTCTATTCTTTACACCGTATCTCACATGGTTGTTTTTGGATCATATTATATGTTCTTTGGGGACGGTTTTACTTCATCCGTTACCAATGGATACAGCGTTTTTGCCGCCGGTAACATTCAACGCCTCTCAGATATCGGTGTGAAATTAGGTATGTGTCTTGTATTATTTTTCACTTTAAATTCGTTGAAGAAGCGAATGTTTAAATCTAAACTTCAATATGACAGACGTTCAAACGTAAAACCCACCGCTAGTTGATAACATGCGGTGGATTTGCTCTTCAAAGTACCTAAATATGCAGTTATTGAACTGGGAAGTAATTATAACGATAATCGTCTAAAGTTTTTAATAATTCTTCAGCAAAACCAATTTTTTTCTAATCGATATTAACTGACGTGTTGAGTGTTACAACAGAAAATGAAAAAAATTGAAAGAGTATATTACTACTTTACATTGACTCCTACTCGTATAGATGCTTCAGTGTCCCTATTATACATATCTAATTTTTGAAAAGGGTTACTGATTAAAAGGGCTGTGAGATCATAGACACCTTCCTGATCTGGAGCTGTAACTTCTGTTTTTAAACTAAAAGCATTATCTTCTTGTAGCTTATAAAATAATACATTTTTATCTTGCGTGATATTTATTTGTTTCCAATCTGACAGAATGACAAGAGCATAGGTCTGATCTTTTTCACGAACTGAATTGCCTATATGAACAAAATATTGAAGTCTCTCATTTAATCCAACATTCTCGGTCAACCACCTTTGATAATCATTGTTTTTTGATAAGAAGACACCTCCTAAATTTTTATCTTCTAATTCACCTGTGTTATCAAACTGGATCTTGTTAGGTGTGTCGTTATCTCCAACACTCACACTAAACCGTTGGAATAGTAAGTGATTAAGGTCAGTTTTTTTTCTAAACTCTTCATCTAGTGATTTATCATCAGGATATTTAGCAATAACAAATAAAATATCATGCAAACCTTTTGATAAAGGGGGGACCTCAACAGGAATTTCAATTGTTTGACCAGCTTTCATTTGTACATCAAACTCTAACAAAGGTTCCCCATCATCTACACTAAAAGGCACTTGTTGGTAATCAACCAGCAAAATAAGCTTGTAAAGTCTATCCTTTTTAATCATATTTCCTAAAGAAATAAATTTCTTCACACTTTCTCCTTCTTCAACTTGAAAGTGGAATTCTGTTTCAATATTTCCATTAGGATTATATAAACCTAATGATATGCCGTTAGATCCACTTGCAAAAGGTAAACTATCTCTATTCGCTGTACTCGGTATTTTCTCTTTGAAAAGCGATGTGTCGTCACTTGATTCTTGTGTCGCTACTGGCTCTAAATCTTTTATTTCAGTCTGTCTAGAACATGCCATCAGAAGAAGAAGTAAGCATAGGACTACCCATACAGTAATTTTTTTCATTTCACACTTCCTTTTCAATATAAAGAAGAGCATCTCGGCCGGGGCCGAGGTGCTCAATTATACATTTGCTAGATCAATCACCATAAGTATCTGGGAACCAACTCGTATACCCTGTATGATCAAACGCATGGTAACCGTAAACTTCGACATCACCGAAAATACCGCTATTAGAATCGATATGTGATCTTGCCTGACTGTCATTGTACTTATGATCACTATCCGTACCCACATAACCTTGATTTAGATACACAACTGATCTAGCACCAAGGTGATCTATATTTTTCCTTTTGCTTTTACTGTTGTCCGTCCATGATTCAGAAGTGCTACTGCCAATACCTAAAGTACTGACCTCCGAATGAGCTGTCCAGTGTGGAGCAGTACTTGCCAATGCAGATATAGATTCTAAATCTCCCGTAATTGATGGTGAGAATTCCTTGTAAGGAATTTTTTCCGTATCAAAAACTGCATTTTCTGTTGACTGACCATATCCTAAGCTATTGATGTCTATAGCTTGGTTAATATCAGTATCTGCGAATGCGAAAGAAGATGCAGATAACATTAGAGCAATCAATGCTCCAGACACAACTTTCTTCAACTTCAGCAACCCCTCTTATTTAGACTTAGGTATCCTCAGTTTCAAAAATAACGATTTTGTAGCCTGTATTCTCAAATTTATGTTCACCTATAGATTCTTGATTTCCTATCACCCTTACGCCATATGCTGTGTAAATACCTGCATGAGAGGCATCTTTCTGATCGTCTACGGCTGAAGAATAAAGATCTCCTGATACATATAATTTAGCTTTCGCATAAATACGATCAATCCTCAATTGTTTTTCTTTACTGCTATTTGTATATGCATCCGAGAAAGCAGAGGCTCCCCCTATTGCATAAACTTTAGTCTCTCCAAAATAATGAGGAGTATCTGCTGCAGCTAAAGCTGATACCGATGAGATAGGTTCAGCTGCGAAGCCTTTCACGTTAACTCCTTCAATTATCTCGTCATTCACAGTTGACTCATAACCCCCATCGATTATCTCGTTATTTACCGTTGACTCAGTAGCAAATGCAGCAGATGGTAACATGAGTAACGAGCTAAATAGTAGTAATGATAACTTTTTTTTCAAATTAAACCACTCCATTCAGGAATAATAAACTTAATTATTAATTAATCAGAGAGAGATGAATGATCAGGCTCCTTTCGTTTTATTGAGGTAATCATATTTTTTTTATTATGTATGATCGACTCAATAAATACTATTCTATTCATTTAAGTAATATCCTTCTAAATTTTAAAAATAAAGTTATTTTATTGAGTTGATTTAATCATTACGTACACAATACCGATAACTACACCGATATAAAGGTAGTAATACTTAGGTTTTTTATCCATTACTAGCACCTCCAAAAATTAACTTTAGACTATAAGGCTTACTTGAATATCATCTTTCACAAAATTACTAAAGATTCATTATTGTAAACAATACAAAACTAACCAAAGTTTGGTTTTTTATAATAAAAGTTTTTCAGAAAGAAAAGGATAACGGGAAGGATTCACCTAAATAAATAGCTTTAATATATCGTTAAAGTGAGGAAACTTTAGTTGTTCCTTTACCAATGATTTAACATCTTTCGGAATTGTCTTAAAATCAATATGTGTATTGTATTTTACTTTTTAATACTCATATTCATTCCTAAAGTAAATCGATTATACTCATTAATTAGCTCATCCAACGCCATCGACTGCTCAAGCACTTTCACATTCGGAATTCCATATTGATCTACCAAGCGACTCAGCTCTTGCCGACCTTGCTCGATTTGGTCTTTTAAGATACTCCGTTCTCTCATGGCTTGTACCCCTCTAGGACATTCTAGAAAAACATTTAATGTGAGTAAGCTATTTAGTTTCGATCATGATGAAAAGTTCTTTTAAGAACATATTACGTTTTGCATAATATTGTAAAAAGAATTCTTTAGAAAACACTGTGCTCCGCCTAGTCCTTTTTCAAAACACAAAACAGCCTACCTCAAAAGCAGATAGGCTGTTTGTTTTATTTAATATTTATCGTTTTAAATAATTGTAAATACGTCTCTTGCTGAGACAAACTGGCTTGATGTCTATGAGTTCCGTATAAATCAATACATTTTACTGTATCAAAAAGTCGGCAAACTTAACTTTTCTACTATATTTTTGTACTTTTGGATCTGTGTTTCATTGGCTTCGCTCCGATACTCCCCGTACAAATCTAAACATTTAACGCACATCAGATCATCTTTACTAGAAGAAGAGAGATCTAAACACATGAGTAAGGCATCAATTCCAAGTAAGTAATTACGTTTTTTTATTTGATAATATCCCAATTCATAGTAAAAATCTTGATACCCGTGGTTTAACATTTGATCGTTATAACCACCTTTAAAGTGCATGTCTGTATTAAACAATTTGATCTGGTCTTTAAATCTATCTAAAGCAAAGTCAATGTTAAAAGAATACTGATTAGCTGCTTGCAAAATATTAACGAATCCAGCTAATATTTCTGACGGGTTGTTTTCGATATAATTCAAATAAGAATCGATTACATTTTCTTGACCAAGCATCAATTGGGAGGCATATTGATTCCCTTCCCCCCATCCTCGGAACAAATCTATTATTTGTTGATCCTCTTGTGTAGGATTCCCAACCTCAACCATTTCCAAGTATTTTTCTGTATACTTTAGGACATTTTCATATTCCTTACGGGCATCATAAACGCTTGATATTAATAAGTTTGCATAGGCTACATATGTAAAAAGAGGATAGGCTGTTAGCCTTCTTTTATTTTTTCGCCTACGAGATTGAATTTTTAATTGGAATTCTGCTTTCCGTTCCAGTTCCCGTGCCCATAAATCGACCTTGTCCCACAAATGTATCGTCATATACACGTTAGCCAAGTCTTTAATTGCATCCAATTGCACTTCTTCACTTAATTTATCAATATACGGTTCGAACTTTACTGCAGCATTGAGATTATCAAATTTACTCAGTGTTTTATGAAGCAAGAAAATGCGGTACTGGCAAAGGGCCAACCGCTCCGAATGTTGATACTTTTCGCTGTCGGCCACACATTCATATAAAATGAGTGCCGCTTCATTCATGCTTTTATTAAAGAGAATCTCTGCCACATCAAATAACTCATCAATATAGGATTGATCATCTGTCACATGAGTAATGACTTGTTGTATAATATCTAGCTTACCAAGTTCAGCACAACGATATAAAAACGGTTCTAATCGCCTCCAATGGGGCGCAGATTCAATAAAACATTCAACTCCATACATTTCATAAAAGTACCCCTGTTCCAAACCCATTGCTGATGTGATTTGGTCTAGTTGATTCATTGAAATAAGTCTGGTTCCTTTGATGATCGCACTTAATGTCCCCACATTAATGTCAGCAATTCCTGAAAATTGCTGTAGCTTATATCCCTCATTCTTCAAGTAATCTTCAATATAGGAACGTATATTGGACATTGTCTTCATCGTCCTCCCCAGATAATTTACTATTGAAAAGTTGGTACACTTAACTTATCTATGAGTTTTGTATACTGCTCTTCCTGGGTCTTACTAGCGAAATGTCTGTATTTTCCGTACAAATCAATGCATTTGATACACATCATGTCATCATTGCTTGAGACAGATCGTTCGAAACTAGTAATTAAATGTTCGATCCCCTGCTGGATTTGGTTTTGACTTAATCTGTATTTTGCTAGTTCGTAAAATAAGCGTATATATCTAAGATTCAATGTCTCCTCGTTGTATGTCCCTTTTATATAATGTTCTACTTTTATGTTATTTATATGAGTCTTAAATTTATCTAATGCCCTGTCAATATCGTATGAGCACTGGTTAGCAGCCTTCACAATATATACGAATGCTGTTAAGATTTCTTTTGGATTGGCATTCAGGTAGCCTAAATAGTCATCTAAAATATTGAAATCGCCCAACAATAATGTATATAAATATCGATTGCCCTCAGCCCAGCCCTTGAATCGCTCTATCAATTCTTGCTCTTCCTCCGTCGGGTTTTCAATTCCATCCATAATATCCTCATAAACATCCGTGTACTTCAAAGCCTGCCTGTATTGTTTATGTCTTTCGGATACAGTTGCCTTTAACAAATATGCATAAGCTCTGTAACTAAATATTGGGTAAAATGAGACTCTTGGTTTGGTTTTCCTCTTGCCGGAGCGAAAGTGCAGTTGAAACTCGACTCTTTGTTCCAATTTTTCAGCCAAATCTAATACTCTATCCCACACATGTATAGTTGCATAAAGATTTGCTACATCCTTGATAGCATCTAATTGTACTTCCTCATTTAATTTTTCAATATATGGCTCAAACTTTATTGCCGCTTTAAGATTATCAAATTTGCTCAGTGTTTTATGAAGCAGGAAAATACGGTACTGACAAAGGGCCAACCGCTCCGAGTGTTGATATTTCTCACAGTCTGCAACACATTCATACAGAATAAGAGCTGCTTCTTTTAATCCTCTAGCAAAAAAGCTCTCAGCTACATCAAATAACTCTTCTATATAAGATCGATCATCCGTCACATGAGTAATAACTTGTTGTATACAATCCAATTTACCTAGTTCAGCACACTCGTATAGGTATGGTTCCAAACGTCTCCAGTGAGGCGATGATTCAATGAAGGATTCTACTCCGTAAGTTTCATAGAAATAACCCTTTTTTAATCCCATTGCAGAAGTGATCTGATTCAGTTGGTTTATAGACATTGGTCTGCTACCCTTAATAATAGCACTTAATGTCCCAACATTAACTCCTGTAATATCGGAAAAATGCTGCAACTTGAGGTTTTGTTCTCTCATATATTTCTCAATATGTACTCTTATTGTGGGTACCAATTCCTTCACACCTCCATCACTTAAATCGCTTATAATTCAATAAAATATAATAAATGTTATTTTAATCCTGTATTTTACATTGGTCAATCTATGAAAATACAAAAAAAAGGTTACTCTCAATACTTGAAAGTAAACCTCATTGACTCTTTAAAATATCCCCACCGTTATATTTTCCCAATACCATGAGAACTACCCATCATTTGTATAATTTCATTGCTATTAAAATTAGCTAATTGAATTACATTAATAATCATAATACTAAGCAAGATTATAGAGTATATTTTCTTTTTTCTCATAAGCTTTCTGAACCTCCATCATGATAATTTTGTACTGATGCTCGATTTCAGTGGTGCTCATGTTTTTGTACTTCTCATACAAGGAAATGCAGTGAATGATATCTGTTTGATTGTTAAATCGTACAGACTCTCTCAGACAGTGTATAAGTTGCTTTAAACCCTCTTGATATTCATAACGATTTAAGTGATAGAGAGAACGTTCTAACAAAAATGCAGCATAAACTTCATTTTTCATCTGTTCTGTGTATCCTTTTAAACAGTTTATTTCCGAATTAATTCTATCGCTGAACTTATACAAAATATCATCAATATTTCGATCAAATTTATTAGCTGCCTCTAAAATATTAATGATTGCAGGTAAAATTTCCTCTTCATTCTTTTCAATAAATTCAATATAAGCAGGTAAAACAGTGTGGTCACCCATCATTAATTTATATAAATAAGTATTGGCTTCCGCCCATCCGGCAAATTTATCAATAAACAATTGATCTTCTTCATCCATTCCAGAGACTTTAGAAAGTTTGGCATAGAGCTCTGTATAGACTAAAGCCTCTTCATACTGCCCCTGCTTCTCACATGCCGATGATTTAAGCAAATTGGAATAAGCTCTATATACAAACAAAGGATAGGCGGTAATTCTATCACTTTTGTCTATTTTTTTCTTTGTATATGACTGCAAGATTTTTGTTTTCTGATCTAATTCTTCAGCCAAATTAAATACCTTTTCCCAATATCGAAGTGAAGCATACGTATTCGCCAAGTCCTTAATCGCATCCAGCTGCCTCTCTTCATCCAAACGATTAATATACGGCTCGAAGTGCACGGCGGCCCGGAGATTATCATGTTGATTTTGGCCTAGCGAGAGGGTAAAAATGCGATACTGGCAGAGGGCCAGGCGCTCGGAATGCTGGTATTTCTCGCACTCGGCTACGCATTCATATAACATGCGGGCAGCTTGTTGCTGACCGCGCTCCAGCATACCTTCGGCCATCTCGAATAGTTCGGAGATATAGGAGCGATCGTCCGTTACTTGTTGGATCACCCGTTGGATGCAGTCCAGCTTGTCCAATTCTGCACAGCGTTGCAGGAACGGCTCAAGCCTTCGCCAGTGAGGAGCCGATTCCACGAAGCACTCCGCACCGTACGTCTCGTAGAAGTAGCCTTCCTCCAGATTCATGCCCTGGGTAATCAGATCAAGCTGCGCCATGGCGATGGGGCGTGTTCCCTTAATAATGGCGCTAAGCGTTCCAGCGTTCACTCCCGATATATCTGCAAAATATTGAAGGGTATATCCCTGTTTCCTGATGTAATCCTCAATCGTTGAGCGTATCGTAGTTGCAGGTTCCATGTATCCCACCTCCACAATTAAAATCCAGAAATTTGAATTTATATGATTAGACCAATTTTAATCCTAAATTTTACAGTGGTCAATAACAATCGTGGCAATAAATTTACATTTTTATGCAAGCACAAGAACTTCTACATCTCCAGCTTGTCTTCGCCCCGAATTGCTTATAGAAAAAATCCATTAGAAGAATGGACGGGAACGTGATACATTTATTCCAACTTCAATATCCTACTATTTCCATAGGATTATACAACACGGACAGACACTTTTATACAAGCAAGGGAGTACATTCAATGAAATTTGCCTTGTTTAGCCTCATGATGAATCTACCTAATGCCGTCACAGGGGAAGTTTTGACGACTCAGCAGAAATTCCATAACATCCTGCAACAAGCACAGCTCGCTGAGCGACTGGGATTCGACGCCTACGGCATCGGTGAGCGACACGGAGCACCTTTTCTGTCTTCATCGCCGCCGGTTGTGTTAACAGCGATTGCTGCGGCTACCTCACTGATTCGTCTGCTGACCACGGTTACGGTTCTCAGCATCCTTGATCCGGTTCGGGTTGCCGAGGATTACGCTACGCTGGATCAGTTATCAGGAGGGCGGCTGGAGCTGATTATTGGCAAAGGGAATGACCCGCGTCATTATCCGCTGTTTGGCATTCGTGAGGAGCAGCAATGGGACTCTCTGGATGAACGATATCATTTGCTAAAGCGGCTGTGGTCGGAAGAAAATGTCACCTGGGAAGGGACATACCGCCCTCCACTTGATGGAGTGACAACTTGGCCGAGACCCCTTCAAAAGTCCATTCCGCTCTGGCATGGCAGTGCGTCCAGCACGTTATCTACAGAACTGGCTGCCAAATACGGTGAGCCGCTGTTTACCTCGAATTCTTTCCACCCTCAGGCCAAATACAAAGCTTTGATCGACCATTACCGCGAGCGCCTCACTTATTATGGTCATGATGCACAACAAGCTGTAATTGGTTCTGGTGCTGGCAGCCTCTATCTTGCGAGCACAGGCGAAGAAGCCATTCGCCGCTACAAGCCTTACTACGAAGCATTTCATGCTACCGCGGCGGCACRGCATAACCAGTCTCCTTTTACGGATCTGGAGGATAACATCGCCCGAGGCCCGGTTCTGATCGGCAGTCCGGAGCAGGTGATCGCCAAGATTCTGGATTATCATGCCGCTTACGGGCACCAGGTGCTCAGTATAAGCGTTGACGGACTCACGCATAGCGAGCAGTTGGAGCAAGTGGAACGTTTTGCTACAGAAGTGGCTCCTGTATTACGACGTGAACTGCCAAGTTCAGTGTGGAATGATCCCCCCGTTTTAAACGAGCACGAAAATTCCTTCATCCCCAAAGCGACGGACACATGGCCCACTGCCATCTCCCCGATCTTCCAGGTGTAAGACTTCGTTTGGCCACGTAGTAACCGTATCCCCGGGTAATTCGGTCTTTCTCCGAATTGCCCTCTTTCTCTTTCTTTTCCTCTTCTTCTCTACCTTCATTGATCCCATGTTAGCTATCACTTCTTGCTATGCCTCAGACCCGATGCCTTTAAATACGGTACTGAGCAACAATTCCACAAACGTATCATCCATCGGCTCACCCGTGACCAGCATCCGGTAGAACACAGGCCCATAGATCATGTCGATATACAGCCCAATGTCCAGTCCCTGCTTCAACTCGCCACGTTCCACGCCTTTCTCCAGAATGCCCCATGCTTCACGCCGGCGAGGCTGAATATATCTGCTGCGGTATTCTTCCGCAAGGACGGGATCAGACTGTCCTTCTCCGATGATCTGTGTAATGACTTTCCCTTCGGCACTTGTCAAAAATTGAACCAGGTTCCCTGCATGAGCACGCACATCCTCATAGACAGACCCCGTATCCGGCACAGGTAATCTGGCCGTTAAAGCCGACATGTACCCATCTAGCATAACAGCACCTTTGCTTGGCCACCATTTGTAGATGGTGGCTTTGCTTACCTGTGCACGTTCGGCAATCTTTTCAATCGTCACCGCCGCGAACCCATCCTCCAGCAACAGTTCATACGCCGCGGCAAGAATGGCATTCTGGGTTTCCATGTTGCGGGGACGTCCTCTTTTTGCAGTCATTGCAGACCCCTCCATTGTAATCATCTATATAAGCTTAACTACAGTATTTGCACAACCACTTCAATGACAGAATAACCTTCCACTCGCTGTTATCCCCAATAAAAAATACGATACGTTCATTATACTAAAATGCAGCGTCAATATACATTTTTAAGCTCACAGCAATGTCATTATATTTCCGCCCTATCTATGTAAAATTACTATGTTCTGTAACTGCCTATTTACAATACTAAACGTATCGTATATTATTTAGGTGTAATTAGTAAACGGAACGTACATTAATTAATTTGCACATCATTCTCAGTGAAAATGGCAATTAAATGACCATCATAAACTATTATTGGAGGTTGATCTTATGGATACCAAACAGAAACAAAGTACCAACCAGACTCAGACTACCGTCCCTGCCTGGATTATTTTCCTGCTCGCTGCTTCCTGCGGTCTGATCGTAGCTAACCTGTATTATGCTCAGACCGTTCTAGGGCCAATCAGCAACACTACAGGTCTCTCGTCTGCCGCAGCCGGATTAATCGTAACACTGACACAGATTGGATATGTCATTGGTCTGCTGTTCATCGTGCCGCTCAGCGACATCATTGAAAATCGCCGTTTAATGGTTCTATTTCTCATTGTACTTGTAATAGCGCTGAGCACCGCCACCTTCTCCACCAGTGCTTTCCTCTTTCTGACGGCTTCACTGCTCATCGGCATCGGTTCTGTCGTTGCTCAAATTCTGGTGCCATATGCTACCTACCTGACTTCCGAAGAGCAACGCGGGCAGGTGGTCGGCAATGTGATGAGCGGTCTGCTTCTCGGCATTATGCTCGCACGCCCTGTCGCCAGCTTTATTACCAGCGTGTTCGGCTGGCAAGCGGTCTTTGCATTCTCGGCCGTGGTGATCGCGTTGCTCATGTTGCTACTGTCGCGGGCACTTCCAGCCCGTCGGCCTGATCCAAACCTGACTTATGGACAATTGATTATCTCTCTCGGTACACTGCTTCGCACTCTGCCTATGTTGCGGCGGCGCGCATTCTATCAGGCCAGCTTGTTCGGCGCATTCAGCCTGTTCTGGACGACGGTGCCTCTCCGGCTGGCAAACGACTTTGGCCTGTCGCAACAAGGAATTGCTTGGTATGCTCTTGCTGGGGTAGGCGGCGCCATTGCCGCTCCGATTGCCGGAAGATGGGCAGACCGCGGTTTTACCCGAGTACTCACCGGAGCCGCTATGGTCATTGCCGCAGCCTCCTTTGCTCTGGCCTATCTATTCCAGAGCCATTCCACACCGGCCTTGATCCTACTGGTCGTGGTCGCCATTACGCTGGATATGGCTGTTTCCGGTAATCTGGTGCTGGGTCAACGCGTCATCTACTCCCTTGGCAACGAGGCAAGAGGACGTGTGAACGGCTTGTTTATGTCGATCTTTTTCATCGGTGGTGCCATCGGTTCTTCACTTGGCAGCTGGTCATATGCCCATGGCGGCTGGAGTCTCACGACGCTGATTGGTCTAGTGATGCCGCTGCTCGCGCTGCTGTACTACTTCACGGAGAAAAAGGTTACAGCCGTGAGCGGCACATAACCTGTATCTAACCTATACCTGTACCAGCACCTTTATCTTTATCTGTGCCTGCACGCACCTGCACCTGCACCTGCATCTTTATCTTTTCCTTTGTCTTTGTCTTTACCAGTCTATATTTTACCTATACTTCTATCTTTACCTTTCCATGCCGCTACTCATCTATCCCAACCCCATCTGCATCACCAGATACAGAGCATTCATCTAAAAAATGCCCCTATACAAAGCAAGGGCAGAGGCCATCCATAGGATCGCTTCTGCCCTTCTTGTTATGTTCGTAACCCTTATGTTCGTACCCCGCACGGACAAGTCGTTCTGTCCTGCGCTATTCTCCGCTCTGCTCTGTTCCGTTCCAGCCAAGCGCAACAACCTGAATGCTTTATCCTAGCTTACTCATTCTAAAGCGTATCCCCAAACCTACCTTATTTCATTACACTATTTCATCACGCTGAACTTCTTGGTCGTCGTCCGAACGGACTCGTCTTCTCCCCATACAATGACACCTACGACTTTGGTCGCCTCCAATGTCATCGATGCAATTTCACTTGCATATTGCTCAAAAGCGTTATTCAGGGACTGTCCTGTCTGTGTAAAAACAAGATGTTTCAATCCGTCCTGATTCTCGGCACAGGATTTAGCCAGATTGATCAGTTGATTCTCACCTGCCTTCAGAATAACGGTGCTATAGCGGATGCCAGCATGCTGAATGCCGCTCTGATCCCGTACAGGCTGATCCGCATATAACTCCGGTTCGTTCAGAGCAGCTTGTCCCATAAGCAGTGCTGCCACATTGGCTGCGGCTCCTTGCTCCAGATTTTTATCCAGTATTATTGCAATTCTCTTCATACGAGTGCATTCACCCTCTGTGGTTTTTTCGTAAAACATACCCATGGCATTTGAATGCCTTCACGCAGCACTTTATACGTTACCAGTCCGTAATGATCTGCACAGAGCTGGTTCGTGAGTGCAATGGAGGTCTCTGTATTCAACATAACCTGCCTGCAAGCCTCCGGGTTGGAAGATACCGTGTGGTTCTCTCTATAGGCAATATTCAGTTCAGATAACAAGTATGTAGTTGCCGGATGATGAAAAATCGTATCAATCTGCTCTGGACAAGCGGCGTGGAAGCCGGACAGCACCAGTGCAGGGATCTTCTCTACAAAACTTTCGGACACGACCAGATCTGAATCCATAATGAAGCTGTTCAGCTTGGGATACGCTCCAGGCACCAGCAGACAGGAAATCGCGCCGGATTTCAGGTCTTCTGCAGCCGCTTCGAATTCGGGGTATGGCTTAAKCATATCAGAATTATCCATTTTTTTTGCAATATGCATGCTGCAAGTCAGGAATCCTTCCTCGTCACCCAAGGTGCCCAGTATGGCATATTTCTCTTTGTTTATATCCATTTATCTCCATTACCTCCCATTTACCTTCCAATTCGGTACGATACTATACCAAAAAATTCCTGCTGTCAATTAACACTTCAACGCATCAAAAATATGTACAATTGTGCATAAATTTTTACAAAAAATGTATTGAAAACTGAAAATAATGAGCTATAATATTGTGAAAACCATTCATTATTTCAAATTTTATCCAGGAGGACATATGAAAACTATAGTATACATATCTGATTTCAGGCTTCCCTTTAGTTTAAACTTCGTGAAACCCTTGACCAAATATACAGACTGCCGAAAGATTCTGATTATTGAACGCCATCAATTACGCCATCCCGAACGACTTGAAACTTATTTTGATGAGATTAGATACGTTGATCATCTCGAATCTGTGGACGCCATCCGGGCACATATCCAGCAAATCCTGCAATCTCACTCCATCATTGCTCTGTTAACTCCGGGTGAGAATGCCATTGAGATCGGCGGACAACTCCGTTCCGAGTTCGGCATTCCGGGCATGCAGCGCAATCAGGCCGAAGCGGTTCGGAACAAATGGATTATGAAACAAATGTTGCATCAGCGCGGAATCCGCACGTCCAGAACGGCCATTGCACTCCAGAAACAGGACTATCTTCATTTCTCCGCTATGTATGGGTTCCCCATCATTGTGAAGCCGCTCAGCGGTTACGGTAGCATCAACACTTTCAAACTGTCCAGCATGGAAGAACTGTTGCATTATCTTCAATACACAAGACAAGAACAGCAACGAGATTTGCTGGAAGAATTCATTTACGGGACAGAGTTCCACTGTGACTCCATTGTGTGCAAGGGAGAAGTGGTGTTTGCTTCTGTTTCCCAATATCTCTACAACTGTCTGGATATCGCAACGCAGCAGAAACCTCCAGCTAGTATTACCTTCCCCAAAGGAATAGAAGCGGATTTTATCCAGCGTATCCAGGGCATCAACAGACAAGTTATTGCCGCACTTGGCATCAATCAATCGGTGACCCATGCGGAGTTGTTCCTCACGCCGGAAGGCGAAGTGGTTTTCGGAGAGATTGGAGCCAGAATCGGGGGTTCACATGTGATGCCGCCTTGCATCAAGAACACGCATGGTGTGGACTTTTTTGAAGCAGTGACGGACTTGGAACTCGGTACATATACCTTTACGCGGCAGGAGACCCATAACAAATTCACGGGTATGATCTGCTTACCTTCCCGCGCAGGAGTGATCCAACACATCTCCGGGAGAGACGATTATAAGGATGTCTCAGGTATTATTGAATTTAACGTCTCCTATGAAGTGGGGCAGCACGCTGGGGCTGTAAACGACACGATGACCCGCTCAGGGTTCGCTATTGTGGAAGGTGATTCGTTTGAGGAATTACGTCAGACGCTGCTGGAGATGTATGATCGATTCGTCATTGAGGTGGCGGTTCCCGAAAACGTATAAGATCGTGAATACGTAGCAGAAATTGACCTTAACGTCGTGGATTTTTACTGGGATTGTGTTTTTCTTGGGGAGGAATGAAACGATTGTCTTTATTCAAAACATACGCGGGACTCAGCCGCGACATCTATTATCTCTGCTTGGCAAGAACCATTAACAGCACAGGAGATTTTATTTTCTCCCTGATCACCTTGGTGCTTACGCTGCAGATGGGCATGAGTGTAGTCAGCGCAGGTATTTTTGTATCCATGGCGGCTCTGATTAGCGGCCCTGGCGTACTGCTTGGCGGTTATTTAAGTGATCTGATTGGCAAAAAAACAATCATTGTCTCCGGGCAGGTATTGTCTGCCCTCATGATCATGAGCTGCTCCTTCTGGTCAGGCACGATGACCATCGGTTATCTTCTGATTGCGGTCATGTTCTTCATCAGTATTACACGCCCGGCGTATAACGCCTTAATTATTCAGTTATGCCCGGAGGAGAAGGAGCGGAAATCGGCCTTTTCCCTGATGTATCTCGGAGCCAACCTCGGTATCGCGCTTGGGCCATTGATTGCCGGTTTTTTTATCAAAGATTACGTGCATATCGTCTTTCTGAGTATCGGTACCGTATTTCTGATCTCTACCTTCATCATTTTGAAAAAAGTTTATGTTGGTGCGAGCGACCAAACTATGCAGACTAATACTGGAGAACGGGGACATCACACACAGCAACCGCAGGGGGAACAACAACCATATGGGAAGCAACAACACCAAGAACACCTGCAGCCGGGACAGCCAGAACATAAACAAGGTCGCTCTCCATCCAGGCAGCAACAAGGATCAGAGTCTTTGCCTTCGCCATTGTTCCCTATGTTGCTGAAGAATCCACTTGTTGTTTTTTTCATCGTGGTATCTTTTCTTAACTATTTTATTTACATGCAATACTCGTTCAGCCTACCCTTGCAGATGAACCAGACGTTCGGTGAACATGGAGCAGCGTACTACGGCTCAGTCATGACCATTAATGCAATCAGTGTCATTCTTCTGACCACGCTGGTGCTATCGGCGACCCGTAACTTCACGGCTCTAAACTCCATCGCGGCAGGCGCTCTCTTCTATGGCATCGGATTTGGTGCGCTATACCTGCTCGGGGATTGGCCTCAATTTGCTATCGTTGCGGTATCTACGGTGCTCTGGACGATTGGAGAGATTTTGGTGCAGACCAATATCAATCTGTATATTGCATCCCGCGTACCCGACAGCCATCAGGGGAGATTTAACGGCTTGCTGTTGTTTGTCGGTTGTCTGGGCTATACCCTTAGCCCTTATCTGACGGGCCTGTTCATTCGAAGTGTGGATATGAAGAGTGTATGGATCATTATTCTGGGAATTAGCCTGCTCTATGCCGTGTGTATGATTCTTCTCTGGTATATTGAAAAAAACGCCACAAATAACCGTGGAATCGAATCACCTGATTACTCGAAAAGTGTTTAAGTCTAAGCCTCGGTTTATAAGAGCTTCCGCTTAAGCTTATGCTAAAACGAAATCAAGCAAGCACACCAAAAAAGGGACAACACTGAATGGGGTCTGCACGAAGAACCTCCAAAAATTTGTTTTTTCGGAGGTTACTACGTTCGTTTGACCAAACCGTCAGGATTGTCCCTTTAGTTCATCTATATAAGTTGAACTAAAGATTTTACACAGTCCACTCCGATGACAGAATAACCTGGAGAGTAGCGGTTATCCCCAGATTTTTTTAATTCCCTTCTCCAAAAGGGAAAATCCGGTGATAAGCGTATGCTTTCGATGTAGCTTTCTTTCAGAAAGCTTTTAGGCGAATGCTTCGCTTTTCCAGGTTTTTTCTGTCCTCTTCGTTAACGTGTAAAAGAATAGTTCAACTTACATAGCTAGGCTGGTAGTGTTTATTTACGCAGTCTGCGTGCACTTAATGCGTGATGACCGTTCTGCAAAAAGCTGCTGCGCGTGTTCTTCATCATCTCGATCCGCTGCTCGGCAAGACGGTCTGCCGCCACATAGGTAGCAATGCCTTCGGTGCGGGAGCTTTCGAAAATTTTCTCCAGCGTGGTGTAAATCTCGCCGATCTTCGCCCAAGCCCGCTCCGCATGATATCCGTTCAGCTCATCGGCAATGTTGATTACCCCGCCTGCATTAATGACGTAATCCGGTGCGTACACGATGCCTCGCTGATACAACTCATCCCCATGGCGTGGCTCCAGTAGCTGATTGTTCGCACAACCCGCAATAACTTTGGCTTTTAGTGCCTTGAGTGTATCATCATTAATCGTGCCACCAAGTGCACATGGCGCATAGATATCACATTCGACACTGGTAATGTCCGCCGGATCAACCGCCTTGGCGCCAAAACGTTCCACAGCGAGCTTCACAGAATCCTTATGAATATCCGTTACGATAAGCTGTGCGCCTTCCTCGTACAGATACTTGCACAGATGCATCGCTACGTTGCCTACACCTTGAACGGCGATTGTTTTGCCTTCCAGCAGATCGGTGCCAAATGCTTCCTTCACAGCGGCCTTGATGCCGCGATACACCCCCCAAGCGGTTGCTGGGGAAGGGTTGCCGGACGAGCCATAGCTAGCTGAGATCCCTGTGACATAATCGGTCTCCTGATAGATCAGATTCATGTCTTCTTCTGTCGTTCCCACATCCTCGGCAGTGATGTAACGGCCGTTTAACCCTTGAATGTAGCGGCCAAAGGCGCGGAACATCGCTTCATTTTTGTCACGGCGCGGATCTCCGATAATTACCGTTTTGCCCCCGCCCAGATTGAGGCCGGATACTGCATTTTTATATGTCATGCCCCGAGCAAGACGCAGTGCATCTTCAATAGCTGCTTCCTCTGAAGCGTATGTCCACATCCGTGTACCGCCAAGCGCAGGTCCAAGTGTTGTATCGTGTATGGCGATAATGGCCTTCAAGCCGGAATTTCGATCCTGGCACAGAACCAATTCCTCATAATCATGCTGCTTCATTGCTTCAAACCAACTCATGTGCTAACCGTCTCCTCTAAACCATTTTTGCGATAAACCGCAGACTTCCTATGAACACTCCACCCTCTATTGTACCCATATCTACCCAGTTTGTGCAAAAGGGACACCACTATGTTCGCTTTAAGCTAGCACCGTCGTATCTAAGCCAGTTAAGGCTGATGAGATATTTTTGAAGGAATGAAACTCGCCATAGCAAAAAGAGGCCTCGCCTGTCACCCCTGTGACTGGTTGGTTAGCCTCTTCAATAACTCGATAACAGATGCGCGGTCGGATTAGTTAACTCATGTGCTCGTTCGTCTCATGTGCTGTGTTCGTGGTCACCTCAATCTAAGCTGCTCTATGCTCTAGGTCAGCGTTTCAACCACATTAATCGGATGCAACGCCCCGTCCACCGCAAAAGAAGCCTGTCCTGTCTCTTCCGAGACAACCAGTACTACCGCATCGGTCAGCTCGCTTAATCCGAGCGCAGCCCGGTGACGTGTACCCAGCTTTCGCTCATGCGCTTCGGCTTGGGATAAAGGCAGCACATTGCCAGCAGACACAATCTGGTTGCCACGAATCAGTACTGCCCCATCATGTAGAGGCGCACCGGGAATAAAGAGTGATTCGAGCAATGCATGGGTTACTTTGGCATCCACCGCTACACCGGAATGAATCAGCGGCTCCAGCGGAACCTCCCTTTCAATGACAATCAGCGCGCCGTACCTGCGGTCGGACAGATGTTGCACGCTGGACGTCAGCTCTGCAAACTTCTCGGTGAATGGAGACAGATAACAGTCCAGATAAAAAGAAGAAGCGAGCACCTCAATGTGTTTGATCTCGGCACGAATCTCCGCAAACTGCCCCAGCAAGCAGACACTGTCATGGTCAAAACGCGATAATGTCAGATTCATTCGCTCGGCTACACGGTGCAGGTCTGCCTTCAACTTTTGCCGCATCAGGGAACTGTCACAGTCCGCTTGTCCTAGGTGCTGATTCATCTTATGCCACCTCCCTCTTCTTAAATCCGTACTCATCTGGTTCCAAACCTGACTGCTTTCTGAATCATCTGCTCTCCGGCTCCAATTCCATGATTAGTACCCCTACCTTCCCCTGAAGAGGCAAGATTTATGCAGACTTAATCAACGGCTATAACACTCCATTTCCCCACTTGATCCGCTACAAAATATACGGTTACCGCCGCATGCTCTATCTTGTTCTCTCTTATCATTTCGCCTTCGACTGTAACGAGTATTTGGTTTTTCGTTTCATCTTTCGAGATATGATTTATATCTGTAAACTTATAATCTCCATCATAGCTCCACATATAGGCATCAGCGGTTTCGGAATCTTTGAACGTACTGCGGAATGTTTTTTCATCTGAATGAGCCTGTGCAACCAGATATTTCTTCAAAACTTTCTTGATCTGGTCATTCAGCAGTGGGTCCCTTTCTTTCTCAAAATCAATGAATACTCCTCTTTCAAAGTCAGCAAGAACCGGTGAATCAGGACTGTTTTGTTCTTGGTCTATTTTATTTTTTCCTTTGTCTTCTTTGTCTTCTTTGTCTTCTTTCTTCTGCTGCTCGATTGCTTGCTCATTCACGGCCTCATTTAGATTTGTATTATTCTTGGCTTCATTTCCGCAAGCAACTAAAATGACAATAATGCCTGACAGGAACAGCAACATCCTTAATTCCCTGTTCATCTTTAATCTCTCCTTTGCCGTTTACGTGCGGTTAGATCGCTTATATAAACAAACAACGTTAGATATATGTAAAGGTTACGTAAAACACAAGAAGAAGCCGGGTGACGTACCCCAGCTTCTTTTTGCGAAAATTGTCTAAACCACTTCTGACTCTGATAAAATCCTATTGAGCCTTGCCGTACGAACCGGCTTTAAATGTTGTTGGATCATACCATTTATACCCTGCAGCCGGAGCAGCCCATGGCTCAGCCTTTGGCTCGGTAGAGTTCGCTGGTGTCTCCATTGGCAACAGGCTTGTTGCTGTATCGAGTGTCAGACCTGGCACTTGGGACAGGCTGGTATAACTCTCTTTAACCGCCAGCCATTTCACCGTATTCACGAGGAAAGTGGCGTCGTCTACTTCTTTGAAACCGTCATACGTCTTTTTGGTTGCTCCATTTTCTTCACGCAAATATTTCGGTGTTGCATCCTCAACCGGAGAGGAATCACCAATGAATGCGGCCTTCCCTGCGCCCACTTTGGCAATCGCAGCGTACGCCCCTTCTGCTCGTCCACCGCTATTGTATACGCCTTGATCTACGGCGTTATTCCATTTGGACACGCCTGCTGGAACATAAACCAAACCTTTGGCTTTGTTCGGGTCCATAATTGCAATCGTTGATCCGGCATGCATCGCTACAGCTTGTACACCTGTCGTAATCCCAAAAGCTTGTGATGGTGCTACGATATCCGTGGCGTTCACATCACCCAGCGCGTTATAGCGGAAACGAACGCCAAAGTTACTTCCAAGCCAGTCCGAGCTGATTACACCCTGCATCGCCGGGGATTCCGCTTCGGCGGAGGACATACCTTTGGCTGGATTCAGGAAAGCACCACGGCGGTAGCCGTTGAACACTTCGGATGAATCCCAGCGGTTTTTGTTCCGGTCTGCATTATAGTGATCGGAGATGAAGAAGACACTGCCGCCATTCTGCACGTATTGCAGGAGCGCAGCCTGCTCCGTGGCCTTGAATGGCACGTTGGCTTCGCCGATGACAAACACGTCATAGTCTTTCAATTTGTTATAGGTGTACGCTTGCTCACCAAATGTATACGGGATGCTGCGTTCCAGCTGATCCACGGTAAAGCCTGCGTTTCGCAAACCAATCGCAAAGTCTGAAAATGCTCCATCGATAATCCAGTCAGCCGCGCCCGCGGTCTGAGCATGAGTGTTATCAAACAACACTTTTTTGCCGTTGCCGCCCGGAAGAGGTGTGCCCGGATTCGGATTTGGCTCTGGGTCAGGATTTGTGGTACCTGTAGAGAGGGTGATCGACGTTGGATTTTTGACACCGGCATAGCTGTTATAGGCGCCAAGCGTTCCCGTCACGATAATTTTTTTGCCTACCAGACCTGGGTTCGAAGTCAGTCCGTATTGAGCACGAAAGGAAGAAGATACCTGCACATCCAGCAGTTTGGCGTTCGAGCGCTCGGATGCCGAATCTGCAATCAGCACATTAAAATCATTGGCATACGGGGAGGTGAACTTGGCCGTCAGTGACCCGGTCGCATGTCCCACAACATAACCTTCGACGGTTGCCGTGCCTCCGCTGCTCTGAGCAGCAATGGCTTGTGATACGGTAAGTGGTGCTGCGGCTTGAACCGGAGACTGATACCCCGGAGCGAGTAACGTTGTTACCATCATGATAAAGACCAGGAATGCCCCGATCCAGTGCTGCTTTAACGCCTTTTTCATATACCCTTTCTCCTCCTCCATTTTGCTTTCATTAAACTTGTCTCTTTTCTAATTTAAAGCTTCATATGATGAATTCCTCTCGATTTATGTAAAATTTTTGAAAAAAGTTTGAAGTTGCTTTCGGTCGGTGATACTGACCATTACTACAAGTCGATTAAGAGTACCGTTGTCAGGTTTGGAATATCTCTAATTCTGAAGGAGAATCTGATATGAAAATTGTCTTTTTGTTACTACTCATCATTGTGCCTCTTGCAATGACCTTTATAGCTCTTCGCTTCAGATGGGCGACTCGGCTATTCCATGTGCTTGCCATCCTGTGCTTCTATAGTGCCGCAACGGTTATCGCCAGTGATGTGTATGCCACCAATGCTCATATGACAACATTCACCACGGAAATACATCACTTTTTGTTAAACGGTTGGTTCCTGATCCCGGCTGCCTACTTGGGCGTTTATATCCCATATGTGCTTTGGAAGAGCCTTTTTACTGAAAAAAGTTGAGTTATAGCGCGGTTAGGCATTGCAATTTAACTACGTTCGATGCATAATGACATTATATATGTGATAATGATTATCATTATTGAGCTTATTTATTTTCAATTCCAATGATTCCACAGTATTTAAGACTTTATAGATAAAGGGGAACGAACATCGAATGAACACAACTCTGCAAAAGGCTGTCCTGCAGCTTGACGATTATTTGGATCTTCTGAACCTGGCGATTAACCTGGGTGACACAAGATGGCAAAAGGAGATCATCCGCAAGCTGGCCTACACCTACCCTGCAACGACTTGCAACCAGCCATAACAACATACCGTCATATAAACAAATTTTAATAAACTTCCAATAGCCTGCGAGGAATTCATACGAATGAATTCCGTCGTGGGCTTTTTTGCGCGTATATGGTGCGATACAATAGGATGCAAGACGATACAAGACGATGCGGAATCCATTCAGGCAGGGTGGTGTGGCCCACCCCAAGTAGGAAGCAGAAATCTGAATTGGATCAAAAGAATGGGAGTGTAACATATGAAGCTTGAAACGGAAAGGTTACTTCTTCGTGAGATTGTAGAAAATGACTGGCCTCACATCCATACGTATACTTCGATGCCCGAAGTCACGGAACACACTGCATGGGGCCCGAACACGGAAGAGGATACCCGGGCTTATGTACAGGATGTCATTCGTATGCAGCTGGCCGAGCCGAGAGAAGGATATGAACTTGCCATTGTTTTGAAAAAAGAAGACCTTCTCATCGGCGGCACAGGACTCCACCTTGTGGATCAGACCAATGCTGAGATCGGCTATGTCCTTCACCCTGCCTATCAGGGGAATGGATATGTGACCGAAGCCTGCCGCGCATTACTTCATTTTGGCTTCAAGGAACTTGGCGTCCACCGGATTTATGCCAAATGCCGTCCAGAAAATCCGGCATCTGAACGCGTCATGCAACGGATCGGAATGCAGCGTGAAGGTTTAATGCGAGAGCACTGGTTCTATAAAGGGGCATATCATGACTCGGCTCTCTACTCCATGCTGGATCGGGAGTTGGAGTAAAATCTCAGGTGTGCTACCGCGTTGCGTGGGATATGCGGCATCATGAGGCAGCAGCCAGTGAGAGTGCATGCCTTGCGGAAATCCCCTGCGATGCTATGACGTGCGGTGTGATGTAATGTAATGCGGTGCGCTCGGTTTCGCGATGATGTAAGTGTGATGCGTTGGGATGTATGGGGATGATGTGCTGTAATCTACCACGGTGCGGGCGGGTGTATTTTAGTTCACTGAGGGCGGCGGGTGCATGAGGATGAAGTGCTGGTGTATAGTACGATGTGCTAGTTTTGGTGTGTTGGTGTTGCCAATGTCGGTGGACTAGCAAGATCCAGCGAGGTACGGAAGTAGCTACCAAAATTCTAACGATCACCACGGACCTTATTTGGATGTTTTTCAGCTGTTTGGAATTCTAACGATCACCAGTGACGCTATTTCACCAAATAACCGCAAAAAAACTTTATTTCCCAGCATTTTCTGAGAAATAACGTCTCTCCTGATCGTTAGACTTTTAAATGGGCTAAAATACATAAGATAAGGTCATCTGTGATCGTTAGCCGCGGGGTATCGAGACATATAACATTGAAAAAGCCACATACCAAAAAGTACAGAAAAGTACGGAAAAAGGATGAAACAGCCTAAGCCGCTTCATCCTTTTTCCGTTTTATTCTATTTTGTTTCGTTAGTTCTGTTTTGCCCAATTCATTCCGTTCAGTTCCGCTCTCGTGTCTCCCCACCCGTGCGTTCTCTCTAATTAGCTGTTCTGCTATCTGAATCCACTATAATTGCCCTACAGACGACACAGTTCTTTCGGGCAGCTTGGGAACGAAGGGCATCCACACATGCAGCGGAGTGCAGCCATATCCCGGATCATTAATTTGCCGTCCATCATATCGAGGGTGCCCTGCTCTTTCCACGCTCCGAGCATACGTGTAACACTCTCACGAGTCGCCCCAATCATCTCAGCGAGTTCAGTATGATTCAGCTTCATCTCCAGCACGATGCCATCTGGAACAATCTTGCCATACGTATTGCTGGCACGGATCAATGTCGAAGCAAGTGCACCCGCTTTGCCGTAGAGCAACAGGTCACGGAATCTCGACTGTGTAATCCGCTGTGCAAGTGCCATCCATTGCAGAAATTTCAGAGCAAGATCCCCATTTTTGCTAATCACACTTTCGAGATCCGTCAGCGAGATGATAGCCAGTTCCCCTTTTTCCGCCATCTCTGCACTGTAACTGTGATTCAATCCGCCAATACCGCCAAATTCACCGATCAGATCGCCACTTTGCTGAATCGACAGAATAATCTCTTTTCCATCTTCCGTCGATTTGGTCAACTTCACACGTCCCGAACGAATGTAGTACAGATATCCAGCTTCATCACCTTCCAAAAAGAGGCTGTATCCCGACTTTACTTTTTTAGGCTGCATTTTCTCTTCGATCAGATCCCACTGCTCCGGTGTAACAAAAGACAGAATTCCACCTGTTCTCTGAGTCATCTTGCCCGCCTCCGTCTGTGCACGCTCTACTTTTTGGGTGATTCTTTCCACAAATACTGTACCCATCATTTTCGTCCCCCTCGGTGATTCCTTATGATTACATCATATCGCGAAAGAGTTCGAAAGGTTATCGGGGGATTACCTGATCTTTGCGGGGAAACTCCCCCAATTCGCTGTGAGATAAGTCACATATACCCAATAAAGGCCACGTTTGCGAGCGATCCGATTTTAAATTGTCAATTTTTTGCGATAATGCTAGCATACAGTTAAATACTTATGAGTATTCACTCTAGTGAATCTTCCATTTATAAATCTTCAATCTTATGCATCTCCAGAACAGGAGGAAATCATATGTTATCGTGGAATAGTGAAGTTTGGGAAAGGCTATCTGGCCCGTATGGCTCAGCAAAACATGTACCCGGCTTGTTGCAACAACTGGAGCAGGAGTTCAACCAAGAGGTTTTTAACGATCTGTTTCAGGAGTATCTGTTTCATCAAAATTCAATCTATACGACCACCTACGCCGTCATGCCATTTCTGGCACATCACGCTTGTACGACATCCGATGTAGCGGTGCGCAAAGAACTATTTATCCACTGCGGTATTATTGAAGCAAGCCGTGATGAGCAGCACCAAGTGCCATATCCACCATCCTGGACTGAGCTGGCCGATGTGGTGGGCAGTACTGTCTGCACGCAGATGTATATTGAATATATAAATGCGATCGACCAGCTTAGATCGCTGACAGAACAAGTACTGACCGATGCTGCTGAGCTATCTACAGATGATATGGAGAAACGATACATTCTCATTGCCGATGCCGCATTCCGCGAATCCTATCCTGTCGCGAATATGCTAATGACCTTTACGGAAGGGGATGAGTATGTAGCTGAGTGCCCAGCTTGCGAAAATGAAGTGTACATATGGCCCGATGAAAATTATGCTGTGCCTCTGAAAGCTTATGAACAAGATCCTGTTTTTCAACCTGATCAGGAAGCTCAAGCCATCATTCCCGCTTCTTCATGGACAGATGAGGAGACGCAAGTTTTAGCAGATCGGACAGCTAGAATCGGAGAACAGACACTAGCTGCACACCTCCCTTATCTGGCAGGTGAAACCACATGTCCCACTTGCCGTGAGAATATCGCTGTGTGGCCGGCGTTACTGAGCACATTTACAATGTAGAAAAGTAGAAACGTGTACATTTTCTGATCTGCAGGAGAGTTCTCTTGAACTTACATTCAAGAATACACATTCGAACATCAAACAAGACAGTGGGCTAATGTTGCCGGCTGTTTTTTTCATATATGGCGTTCCCCGAGTGATCCAACACCCACGTTCAGCATTTTCCAGAAGTGAAATAGGGGTTTTCCCTGAATTACAATGTCCGCGAAAAAGTCTACAATAGAACTAACATCGTAATAACCTGATTGTGAACTGTTTTTCCATCCAACGAACCTTGAATTCAAGGTTTCCCATATGTGTGACAACGATGACTACGATAACGATTGAAACGTAATGAGTGACGAGCTAATCGTCTATATGATTCGAAAAAAAGGAAGTGTCCCTCATGCATGATGAAGTCTCATCTGCCGTTCAGGAGATGATGAGCTGCCTGTGTCAAAGCACCGACAGCGATTTTTGCGGAATGGCCTGTGTGTCTGGATCGATGCTGCGCTGGAAATATACCTCTGGGGCAACCAATGAACGCGTCAAACGCATGGCTATGCGCCCTGGACAAGATCTGGTAGGCACAGCACTCCGAACCGGACGTACAGTTATGCTGGATGAGCAGTCCAGTGAAGGATATACCCCGGATCGCTGCCCGCTTATGTTAGCTGAACGACTCGTGTGTGCGATAGCCGTGCCGATGTTTAGCGAGGGCAGTCTGCCAAGTGGTGTATTGCTTGTGGGAAGCAGGACCCCCTGCACGTTTTCCCCGGAGATGGTTGTCCAAACCGAGCAAGTCGCCAGACAATTGGAGCAATATGCATAAGCAGAATAAGAGTGCATAACTGGATTGCATCTCATGATAAGCACTGCTTCATCTCTCTTTTTTCATCTATATATCCTGTAAGATCTGTACACGGAATAGGAGACTTTTCGGAGATTACCTCTGAAAAGCCTCTTTTTTTGGTATGATAGATATAGATGAAGGAAGCGGACAGGGGGAAACGATTGTGATTCGATTATTAGTTGTGGACGACCATGTGGTCGTACGTTCAGGGCTCATTGCCCTGCTTGAAGGAAAGAACGATATACATATTGTTGGAGATGCAGCAGACGGCGACGAGGCTATTGCCAAAGCACAGGAGCTGAAACCGGATTTGGTTCTAATGGATTTCAGCATGCCTCCGGGCAAGGATGGATTGACTGCGACAGCAGAGTTGAAAAAATTGATGCCGGATGTATCGATTTTAATTCTTACGATGCATGATGATGAGGAATACCTGTTCCGTGCAATCCATGCTGGAGCTTCCGGGTACATCCTCAAAAGTGCGCCCCATGAAGAATTGCTCGCTGCCATTCGTTCTGTAGCCGATGGAAGCGCCTACCTCTATCCAAGCGCAACCAAACGATTAATGAGCGAGTATCTGGACAAAGCCAAACAGGAAAATGCAGGGCCGTATGATACCCTCTCGGATCGGGAGAAAGAAATTTTGTCCTGGATTGCCAAAGGTTATGCGAATAAGGAAATTGCCGAGCATCTGGTCATCAGTGTCAAAACGGTGGAATCTCATAAAAGCAATCTAATGGAAAAGCTTGGTCTGCGCACCAGACCGGAACTGGTGAAGTTTGCGATGAAAAAGGGGTTGTTGAATTTTGAGTAAGCCACGCAAAAACAGACTCAGCGGATTAGCTGACCAACCTGTTCAGCACCTACTCAGCGAGATTGACCAGCACATCTCCGACAACGAGTTCCGAAGCAAACTGAAGGGTTCACTGCACCAACTTAGTGATTTGAAGTTTGCACTCGACGAATCTTCTATTGTAGCCCTGACGAATCGCTTGGGTAAAATCCAATACGTGAACGATAAATTCTGCGAAATTTCACAATATAACCGTGAAGAGCTCATTGGTCAGGATCACCGGATTATTAACTCAGGGTATCACGGTAAGACCTTTATGAAGACGTTGTGGGATACGATTTCTGCCGGCAAGGTGTGGAATGGCGAGATTCGGAATCGTGCGAAAGACGGCAGTTATTACTGGGTGAATACCACCATTGTGCCTTTCCTCGATAACGATGGTGAGCCATATCAGTATTTAGCTGTGCGCAGTGAGGTGACCAAGCTGAAACAAGTGGAGGCTGAGCTGCAACAGATGATGTCGCAAGTGATGAACATTCAGGAAGAAGAGCGGCGGCGTATCTCTCGTGACCTTCATGACGGAATTGGACAAAGCCTGTTCTCTCTTGTGATTCAGATGGATCGCCTACTTGCAGATCAAGCAAACCCGGGTGTAGAAGCACTACGGAAACAGGTTACCGGCATTATGGAAGATGTTCGCGGTATGGCTTGGGAACTGCGCCCATCCGTACTGGATGATCTGGGCGTAGTCCCCGCGATTCGAACCTATATCGAGAACTATAACCGTCATTACGGTATCGAGGTTACTCTGGAGTGCAACTTGCGTAAACGACTGGAGATGAACCGGGAGATCGCCATTTATCGAATTATTCAGGAAGCCTTGACCAATGTGGCCAAGTACGCTGACGTTTCCGAGGCACGAGTAACCGTAGAAGATACGGAAGAGCTCACGCTTGTGGTTATTGAAGACCAAGGAACCGGATTTAATAAAGGTACCGCGGGAAATGGTGTTGGATTGTTCAGCATGGAGGAACGCGCACGCGGAGCAGGTGGTACGTTACGTGTATCCTCTGAACCTGGTGAGGGAACAACCGTTACGCTGTTGCTACCTAAAACAGTTAATCTTTAATGGATGATGCAAATTCATGACATAACTTGTGAAAACGATGACTTGCCGACTGCCCGCAGATAGCGCGCAGTCTTTTTCTTTTCTAATATCCAACAATATGAAGGCATCCCCTCGTATATTTTTAACAATTATTCTAAAATCAGTTGACGTTAGTTACGTTTCGTCATTAAACTATGAATGCTGCATTTATTATGAGCACATTCAATTACTTATTCGGATACACATCGTGGAACATATGAAAATGAGAAGGGTGATTCGAACATGTCACAAAAACGTTCCTCCAAAGGCGGGGAAATTCCGCAAATGTACAATCTGGACGAGATGGATCGCAAAATCATCGCTGCCCTTCATCAGAACAGCCGGATTTCCTATACAGACCTGGGTACACAGATCGGATTATCACGCGTAGCCGTCCAGGCTCGCATCAACGCATTATCGGAAAAAGGAATCATCGAACGTTTTACCGTTGTCATTAACCCCGGCAAGGTTGGGCTACAGGTCTCTGCCTTTTTTAATGTCGATGTGGAACCTCGCTTTCTGGACGAAGTTGCGGAAATGTTAGACGAGGAGCCAGCCGTGACCAGCCTTTATCATATGACAGGCCCAAGTACCCTGCATATGCACGGTATTTTTGCAGATATGGAAGAGATGGAGCAGTTCCTGCTTGAGAAGCTCTACAAGATGCCAGGCATCGTCAAGGTGGAATCACAGCTGCTCTTAAAACGTTATAAAAGCCGTATGGGCATGAGACTCTAGGAGGATATCAACATGAGTTGGAAAGATTACAACGGTCTCGTGATCGGTATGGTACGAACCGGAATTTTGGGATATGGCGGCGGCCCTTCGGTTATTCCGCTAATCCGTTATGAGGCTGTCACCCGTTACAAGTGGGTCAGTGATGATGAATTCGGCGAGATTTTGGCGATTGCCAACGCTCTGCCGGGACCCATTGCTACCAAGATGGCTGCTTATCTTGGGTATAAAACGAAAGGTGTACTGGGCGCTATTGTGTCTGTACTCGCTCATATTTTACCGACAAGCATTGCCATTATTGCTCTACTCGGTTCGATGTACGCATTGCGTGAATCCAAGATTGTAGCGGGTATGGTAGCAGCCGTCCGTCCTGTCATTTTTGTGATGCTTGGCATGATGGCCTATGAATTTGCAATGAAAGCATGGAAGGGCTTGGGTAAGTGGTTTGCTATCCTATTCGGTGTCATTGCCTTTGCCGCATTACAACTGCTTAATATTCATCCGGGACTGGTGATTACGGTGTTCTTGGCCTATGGTTTCTTCCATTTCGGTCTGGTTCAGCGTGTAAAATCCAAAGGTAACTCCGACAAGGGGGTATCGTAGGATGCTTCAGACGTGGTGGGAATTATTTTGGGGATTTTTCGTAGCGAACATCCTCGGATATGGAGGCGGTCCCGCTTCCATTCCATTAATGCAGGAAGAGATTGTGAATCACTACCACTGGATGACAACCGAACAGTTCGGTGATGTACTGGCGATCGGCAATGCTCTCCCGGGACCCATTGCCACAAAAATTGCTGCATTTGTCGGGTATCACGTCGCAGGCTGGTTCGGTGCCTTGATCGCCAGTGTGGCTACCATTGTGCCGTCGGCTACCGCACTCATTCTGTTAATTCGTTTATTGAACAAACATCGGACTTCACCTAGAGTCAAAGGCATGACCTTGCTTGTGCAGCCGGTGATCGCTGTACTTATGATTCTGCTCACTTGGGAATTCGGTCAAGTATCCACGGGCTCGATCGGAATCTGGCAGACGCTCATCATTGCAGGCATCTCCCTCTGGGTCATGACCAAAACCAAGCTGCACCCAGCTATTCTGATCCTGATTGCTTTTGCCTATGGTGCATTGGTACTGTCACATACGATGTGAGAAGATTAGATCGCTTACCAGACTTGCAAGCTTACTTGAATCTGAAAACGATATGCTACTACATCAAAATATGATTCAAAAAAGGTGATATCAGCTTGAATGCTGACATCACCTTTTTGACATGTACTATCTCTGATTCATTTTCCAAACCCACACTCGAAAGAATGAATTTGAAAAACCACAAATCATAAACTTGAAGGACAGGATTACTTCGCTTCAACAACTACAGTAACTTTGGTTTTCACCCCTGCATAAGAAACCGTAATCGTCGCCTTGCCCTTACCATTCGCCTGAATTATGCCATCTTTAACGGAAACTGTCGCGATACGGGAGGATGTCCAGAGTGCCGGTTTGGACACATCTGATTCGCTTCCATCCATATATGTTGCGGTAGCTGCTACGGTTGCTTTATCGCCGACTTTCATAGTCAACGTGACTTTATCCGTCTGTAAATATTTTAATGTATCTACATCCAGTGCAACGGTAACTGTTTTACTGCCATACTTCGCGGTAATTTTGGCTTTACCTGAACTCAGGGCCTTCACTTTACCTTTGGTTACTTGAGCAACCTTGTAACTGCTCGTTTTCCATTCAGCTTTATCCGTGATATCCCGTTCACTACCATCACTCAAAGTAGCCGTGACTTTCAGCTCAACGGAATCACCTGATTTCAGGGAAATTGCCGGTTCGGATGCTTCAATCCGTGAAATCACATCAACTTCAACCTGAATCGTAATTTTCTGCGAGCCATACTCGGCTGTAATATTGGCTTTACCACTGCTATTGCCTGTGATTACCCCTTTTTTCACATCCGCTACACGGGAGTTGCTCGTTTTCCAAGTCGCATCAGCTGTGACGTCCTTGGTATTGCCATCCCCATCTGTACCAGTGAGGATAATGGCCTGGGTTTCTTTTGCCGAAAGAACAACAAAGTTAACAT
The DNA here is from genome assembly GCF_052114825.1 of Paenibacillus sp. 2TAF8. Taxonomy (NCBI): domain Bacteria; kingdom Bacillati; phylum Bacillota; class Bacilli; order Caryophanales; family Paenibacillaceae; genus Paenibacillus; species Paenibacillus sp. 2TAF8. The sequence goes on along the minus strand of NZ_JBFRFN010000007.1, from coordinate 41,896 downwards.
CTGCCTCCAGAGCGCTAGCCATACCAACTTCAACCGTGAGTGTCAACGTCTTGCCTTCGATTTTGGCAGTTATCGTTGCTTTACCTGTTGCTACCCCAGTAATAACCCCTTTACTGTCTACCTCAGCGATTTTATCGCTACTGCTGCTCCAGGTTGCATCCTCAGACACATCCTTGGACGTTTCACCGTATGATGCAAGCACTTTAGCCGAAGTCGTTCCGCCGACGGCAACGGTTGCTTTCTTTTTGTCCATCTCATACTTGTCTGGAACATCTACACTTACTGTGAATTTCACCGTTTTGCCGCCGTAAGCCGCAGTAATCGTAGCTGTACCCGATTTATATGCGATCAGTTCACCACTGGACACATACACAACATCCGCATTGCTGGATGTCCACGTTGCTTTAGACGTCACATCTTCCTTGCTTGCATCGATATATTCAGCATTCGCTGTGAGCTTTTTCGTTTTGTTGTCACCTGTAACGCTCATGGCAAGTTTATCAGTAACATCTTTGATATCCAAATATCTCGCTGTATCTACATCGACAGCGATCTCTACTGTTTTGCCACTGTACGCCGCCTTAATTGTTGTTGATCCTGCACTCACTGCTGTAATCTGTCCTTTGAACACCGTAGCAACCTTCTCATTGCTGGACGTCCATGTTGCCTGATCGGTTACGTTCACATCACTACTGTTAGGATACGAAGCTGTAAGCGTGACATTAGAAGTTTTATCCGTGTCGCTCAAGCGGAAGAAAATGCTCTGTTTCCCCACGGTTAGCTTGCTCGTCAGATCCACATCTACGTCTACAGAGACCGATTTGGTACCGTATTTACCTGTAATTTTGGCAGAACCTGCTGAATAGCCTGTAATATCACCTTTCAGCACATCTGCAACCTTTTCGTTGCTGGATGTCCACTCTGCAAGATCGGTTACATCCTTGGTAGTTCCGTCTGGATAGGTCGCTGTTAACTTCACACTTTCCATTTGTTTAAGCAGAAGACTCACCTGATTTTTGTCCACATCCACACGTTTAACAACTTCCACGTTCACTTCTACCGTTACACTCTGAGTGCCCAGTTTCGCTGTGATCACTGCTGTTCCTGCCTTTTGGCCAGTCACTTTACCATTGACCACAGTTGCAACCTTCTCATCACTGGTTGTCCATGCTGCCGTGTTAGCCACGTTTGCATCGGTCATGTTGTCGCTATACGTAGCGGTTAACACGATGTCTTTCGTTTCACCCATACGGAGATCCAGGCTTTGCACGCTTTTCGAAAGAGCTTTGACTTTCTTCGTTACTTTGACCTGAACATCCTGACTCAGCCCTTTGTACGTTGCTGTTAGTGTAGCTGTACCTTCCTGCTTGGCTGTAATTGAACCATTATATGCAGTTGCTATCGAAGGATCGTTACTGCTCCAGGATGAGCTAACTGTCACGTTAGCCGAGGTATTATCCGTATATACCCCCGTTACCGTTACGGGTCCCGATTCGCCTACTTCGAGCGACATTTCATTTTTGGAAACCACAATTTTAGATAGTTCCTTCTCTGCCGCAGCGGCCAAGCCTACGTTGGAAATACTCAGCATCAACACCAGCATCATCACCATGTACTTGGTCAATCTTGGCTTTAACATCATTTCCCTCCGATAATCGTCATTTTTTTCCTACTATAATTAATGTCGGCAGGGACTTTACAGATGTTTAGACTTTCAGGAAATTTTCAGGTAATTATATGGGAATTCAACCGACTATGTCATTTACGATGGAGTCATATGGAAATATGTTGAAAAAGGTACCGATCTTTGAATCCTATTCATAACGATACCCGCGGTGCATAACCTGACTATAGGGATTATGATCCGGTTGGAGGATAACATCATTTTTTCAGAATCGGAGGAAATCATCATGAATCAGTCTTTTGATTACATTCGCTATTGGGAGCAGACCTATCGCTCGGGTGAAACATCGGGTAGAGGTTCATATGGCGTGCTGGCCGAATTCAAAGCTGAGGTAGTCAATGCGTTAATCCAGCGTGAAGGTATTCACCGAGTCATCGAATTTGGCTGCGGAGATGGAAACCAGTTGAAATATATGAACTATGGCGAATATCTGGGTATGGATGTAGCGGCCTCCTCCGTAAAACAATGCGCGTCTCTATATGCCAGCGATCCTTCCAAAAGCTTCATGGTGTATACACCGGGTCTGTGGTTCAATCGCGGTTTTCTACAAGCCGATCTGACCGTCTGTCTGGATGTGCTGTATCATATTACGGATGAAGCAGACTTTCGGGCTACCCTTAGCGATGTTCTCCATACCTCAACCCAATGGGTGGTGCTCTACACAAGGCTGAAGGAGCAGGGTGATTCCGGCGTACAAACCATACAAGATCGGAATTTGTTCCATTATCTATTTGATTATCCCGAATTCAAAGTACATGAGATTACTCGCCAGCGATACCCTGAGCAGTCCTCTGCCGACTTTGTCATTCTGAAGCGTTCACCTGCAAAGTAAATCTCCTTCTGAAAAAACATCAAAAAAAGAACCAGCCTGTGATAGGAGGTTCTATTTCTTACTTCTGTTCAACTAGACAGATGTTTAACGATACTATCATACATCTATCTAGTATACATCTATCAAGGGCGTGTCTGAAAAAGCTGAAAGAAGCCAATTTTGCTGAATTTCCGTTCCAAGCTAGGAAGTTTTCCGCAGGCATGCCGAATCACGTCAAGGGAACGTAACACAACATGCGGCGAAAAGGCGGTAAAAGATGCACTTCAGCAGGTTCCAAGACACCCCCTAAATATGCCTTTGGAGTTTGACATGGAGTTCTGTCGATGTCGCAGTACTATACTCCAGATAGTTTACAGAACCGTTGAAGTTTAAATACGCCTCATAGCGCATGCGAATGGCAGGTAAGGTGATCCAATCCAGAACATTTTCCTTGGGAACCCACCTGCACTCACTCGTCTCATCAGAAGTCGTTAACTCGCCACCCTCTGCTCTACACACAAAATCAAACATGACTTTAGTAGGGACATCCGTTACACCGTCATACCACTTATGAATAGCTGTATTCGAAACGACACTTATTAAATGGCTAACCATTGCGATGATCCCACTCTCCTCTTGGATTTCACGGATTACGCCATCCATCAGGTTCTCTCCAACTTCGGTTATCCCGCCAGGGTATACCCAGCCATCATCATGGGCTTTGACCAACAAAATATTTCCCTGTCCATCTTCTACAATTCCGCCTGCTGATACGATATGTGTCGGGAATGACATGTTAGGACCTCCTGCTTTTAGTTAAAATAAACCCTCACTTCCGCGCAGTTTCGCGAGCGCCTCCATATAGAAATAATCGCCGTAAATGATCGGCACATTGATACCCCGGCCTTCCGGATAATGCACCGTTCCCTGCATGATGAGCCCTTCCTCCGCTGTGGATTCACCGGAGCTGTAATGCTCATACAAGCCGCGGACGATGCGCTCTCCCGCGGCGGCGTAGATTGGCCCGCGCGGCGACAGCTTCGCGAGCTCGAGCAGGCCGCTCGCGGCAATCGCCGCAGCGGACGAGTCCCACGCCGCCTGATGCTCCGCAGGCGCGCGAAAATCCCACACCGGCACGATGTCTTCGCCAAGCATGGCGAGGAAGAAATCGGCCGCCCGCTCCGCTGTCTCCAGATATCGGGCCTCGCCCGTATACCGGAAAGACAGCGCAAACCCGTGTAACGCCCAGGCGGTGCCCCGCGCCCAGGCGGAACCGGGAGCATGGCCTTGGCCGCCATGCTCCCGCAGCTTCTGCCCCGTGTGTGGATCAAACTCCACCACGTGGCAGATGGACCCGTCTGCGCGGACGAATTCGCGCGCCACGGTGTCCGCATGCGCTTCCGCCAACCAGCGGAAGCGAGGATCGCCGCTCTGCTCGGATGCCCAGTAGAGCAGCGGCAGGTTCATCATGCTGTCAATGATGGCAACGCCGCGCGTGTCCATCATTGACGAGCGGAAGTTCCATGCGCGGATGAACTCTCCGCGCACGTGAAAGCGGGCAGCGAGCAGATTCGCGGCCAGCAGGCCGCGGCGTCGGCCATCCTCGCTGCCCATCTGGCGATAGCTGGCTACGCCACTAAGCAGCCAGATGAAACCCAGATCGTGATCCACAGCATCCGGATCACGCAGACAACCTTCGAGCTGCCGCTCACAGCTCTCGGTGATGCGTAGCAGCTCTGCCGCCGCTTCGCGATCCGGAGCATCGCGGTAAACAAGCCATAACAATCCGGGCCAGAAGCCAGCTGTCCACCATTCCGGATCATTTTTATCATATATACCCTGCGGTGAAATATGAGGAAAGGTATCCTTGATTCGTTTCGCATTCCGAATCGTTTGGTTAACCCCTTGTTGCCATGCTTCCTCCAGCCATGTTGCCGATGTTGAAGTACCCATGATCATCCCTCCAGTTTCTATGCGAGATCACATTACATAGCATTGCATAAATAGATGGTTAGCCTGATGGCCACCCATGTTCTTTAGTTCCGTCCCAATCGAACAGTGAATGTCAGTTGCTGTGCACCGTAAACTTCCATTCGAGCCTGCTTGAGCAGCCCATTGCGCGACGCTACTACCTGCTGATCCAGCTGAATCACAGCCCCGGCATCTTGTACCGTGGATTCAACGTATGCTCCCCGGTACACTGTACGCACACTTTGCTCCGTGTGAGTAATCACAGCCTGTTCCTGACCATCGCTGAACATCAGCGGAATCAATGCCCCCACCGCCACAATCTCACCTTCGAATTCATACGTCACCGTCAGTTCACCGGCTCGTTGCACATAACGGGTGCTTACAGATTGTATTCCAGATAAAGGCCCCGTCCAGGTGATCTCAAAATCATTCTCCGCCGTGTTTAACGGGACAGCCCCCGCATTTTTCACCGTAGCTTGCCCGGCAGTGTCCTCTGCAACATTCACATTTCCATTTCCACCGGCTACCGACAAGGTTTCATGCTGTTTGTTTTCTGCTGAAATCTCAGCCATCTTATCCGCCAGCCTATACACTATCGAACCACCGCCGCTAGCCGGATTGATTCCCGCATCACGGTCATAGTTGCTACCAGAGGGGATACCTTCGGCCAAACTATGCCAGACCCCATCGCTAGTCTTCCAGGCAGGACAATAACTTAACGGCTGCACTACACCTTCTGCAAATTCCGTGAATCCTGCCTGCACATGACTGGCGGCAGACGGGCCAATTAACCCCGGCAGCCCTGTCTGCTGGATTCGTACCAGCCCAGGAATCGTATACGGGTCATTCAGTGCGGTATGCAGAACGATCTGCTGGCCTGGCACAGAGGACAGTATCGTTTCGAACCAGCCATCCGCCCGCAACACCCGGTTTCCAATCTCGGAGGGAAGATAGCAGTGAGTGATATCCTCATCTGAATCACAGAGACAGGCATGAGCCAGCGCGGCGGCTGTCCACAGATTGTAACAGGTGTGATTCGTGTATATTTCGTATCCGTGACGTTTCTCGGGTGCATATTCGTTGCGTACGATTTTCAGCCTCCCATCTGGCATCAGCCAGCGCTCTACAGCTTCAAAACAACGATTCGCTGCTCGTGCAAACGCCCCAGCCATCACAGAATCCCCCATTTGCAACGCCAGCTTGGCGTGCACCGAGCATACATAAGCAGCGGCAGCTTCATTCCATTGGTGCTGGGAACTACGACCACGAGGTGGTATTTCTCCCAGCGGAGACAACATCAGCAATGAGCTGAACGCACCGTGACGCATCTTCTCTCGCAATGCATCTGCGACTTTGCCTTCATATCCAGCACCAAGCATCACTTCAAGATGATAACGGGTAGCGATATCATAGGAAAACGGACAATTGGGCCGATCCAGCGGCCCATCCTGGTACAATCCAAGCTCGGTAAACCGGGGCAGATGGTACGCTTCCAGATAACGATCCATCCATGCCGTATCCTCACTCGCAAGCTGCTCATTCCACCGCAAATATTCGCCCGAGATCATGATCGCATTCCAGTTAATCATCCGATTGGCATTGTTCATCTTGCTCATTGTAAACACGTAGTCACTCTCAGGGTGGATGGTTTGGAGTGCCTCAGCCCAGATGGCTGCCTGTTCAGGTTGATGAGGTGCCAGTAACATATAAGCTCGCATCATGAGCACAGGGAAGAAATCCGGATGATTGTCCGGTGCACTGCCGTTCACTACTGCATCAATGCTCTGTGACAGGGCTGCCGATGCTGAATCCAGCAGTTCCATATGCCCTGCATCGACTAGTACAGCTGCAGCCATAGCATAAGCTGGCGTGGAATAATACCGTTCTATGCCTGAGTATGGATCAATAATAGCTCCATTCAAGTTCTGATATTTGGTGTAAGCGCAGACAATTTGTTTAACGAGAGCCAGCTTGCGCTCCCTGCTCCAGCCATCTGCCGGTGCGGGGCCTGCCTCTGATGCCAATGTCCGATACTGCTCAAGCTCCGTCTGCCATGGATATGTCGATGTGGCTGTGTAACTACTCACGTGGACTCACCTCGGTTTCCCCTTTATGGGGTTCAATAATAAAATCAACCTGACATACAATCCCAGGCATTTCTAGATTAGCTATCCCGTGCGCCTGCTCCCCTGCAACACCTGGAGTATCTCCACCATCCGTACTTTCCAAGACCTCCAGAGTTCCCAAAAAATCTTGGGTTTCCGAAACTCCCGCCTTCATTACCGTATCTCCGAATCTTTCATCCTCGCCCTTGGTCGCTGTTACTTCGTCCCCTTTCCATACAAGGGATGTACGATAAAATGTAACCGGCACTTGGTCATGATCCACGGTGTGCACTTCTTCCGTCTCGGCCTGCCACTGAATGGCATCATATATCATGTACATGTTGGCGCGTGAAGCCCGCCACTGAAGTCGGCCTTCCTTTTCCATCACCGGACATATCCGGCTTATCCAACGTTCAACAATCCGCGATCCGGCATATGGCTGCTCTACCGATAATTTCACAGAATCGCCCTCTGCGCTAACCTTCCATTGAAACCGATCTATGACCCGTAAGGTTGCTACGGCACCACGTTTTCCGATCCTCCAGCACAAATGCCGTGTATACTGATGCAACGAATCCACCTCAGGATATGCACGAGTCAGATCCAAAGCGGCCTGCATTTCCTTCCCATCCGGATCAAGCTTAAACCCCAGTAACTCGGCTTCCGCCTGTCTACCAGAGCTCTGCTCACAGCCTTGGATCAAGGGCACGTTATGCCCGGCGGATGAGATATGAAATAACCGCTCACGTCCTGGAGCAAAATACGCCTGAGTGTACAACCCTGCCCCAGGGTCACACAGTATATTTTCACCGCCGCAATGGATAATCACTTGTCCCAGATCATTATGATTGTGAGGTTCATCATTATGACCACCTTTGAACGAACACGCTGCCTGAATCCAATCCTTGTCTGAAGGCAGACTTCCCGCTTCTTTACGTAGATTGGGTACATGAAGGACACCCTTGGCAACCATCCATTCCAGCTGTTGAAAAATAACTCCTCCATTCGTCTGCACTGCTGTTTTTTCATGCACACGTTCATAGACCGCCGGATCGCTCCACATCACGTTCCGCAGCAGATGGGCCCAGCGACGACAAGGATCGTCTGTCAGCTGCGGAATGTGTAACGGCAGATCCACGTACATCCCGAATCGTGCGGCTAATCGGGACAGTAGCCCCGATGGAATCTCTTCACGCTCCGAGCTATCCGAATAATTGATAAATGTGCCGTCCGACAGATGAATTCGCAGCGGAAATGCTGCTATAGCTGCTATTTTGGAACCCGTCAGAAGATTTAACTCCCCTCCACTGTAGTCCAGTAACATCTCGGCATAATAGACAAAGTAACCGAATCCGTAGACCCAGTATCCAATCCCTTCGGCACAGCCGCCGTCCTCGCCATATCCGTTCAGGAACGCTTGCATACAGCCAAGCGTCTGCCGGGCGGACTCCAAGAGAATCATTGTATCCTCTAGCAGCAACATGGCAGCCATGCCGCAGCACCCTCCGCAGACAGCAGACCAGTTGTGATCTGCCGTCTGCCAGTGATACGCCCGCTTTTCCCTGTATAGCGGCGTAAAGATACGCCGCTCCGCCTCTATTCTGATCCGTTCAACAACCAGAGAATCGAGATGATGACGATGAATCCCCACAATTTCAGCAAGCATATGTACCGTTTCTGCGGCAAAGAGGTCAATATTACCTTCCACCTGCTCTGCTTCTCCTGTTCCCAGATGTGCCGGCAGACACCACGTATATTCATTACATACCGCCCATAACATCTCTTCAAGAATATGCAGCACATCGGGGACGTTCGAATCGAGTGCAAGCATGGCAACTGCTGCTAATCTACCGCGCCGGTCGAAGTAAACCTGTTCATAAGCCTGGCGATCTCCCGATGTGCCAAACCGTCGAAACAGTTGAAATGTCAGGAGAGGCAACGGTTCATTTGCTGCCTGCTCTCCATATGTTTGCAAATCTTCGAGCAGCTCAGCTATTTCCGGTTTATACAGTCTCTCTAGGAGTTTGCCAAACTCCATTCCCATAATCCTTTGACGGTAACCTCGCCTGCTAACGTTAATAAACACCTGTTGAATACGTTGTTCATCCGGCCAGTCGATCTCCCCGACTCCAGTTTCATCTTCAGTATCCCTTGTATGCATATGCATATGTTCATTCCCAATATCGTGATTAGAGCGTTGCACAGCATTCACCACGTTTCGCTTATGGAATTTATGATAAAAGGCAAAAGTCAACAAATGTAATACGATACATTAACGAAGCACCCTACAGATTCCACTATCCATGAAAAATATCATACGAAAATCAATGTGTCTCCTACTTCCCCTATACAATGGCAAGTGGCGATTGCTGTACAACGGACAACCACTGGCGTGCAATTAATTCATGGCCAGCTGCAGTAGGATGAACGCCATCCCACAGCCAGTAGGAGGCATCCGCTTGCTCCAGAGCTTCATTAAACGTTTGCTGAAGCGGAACCCATACCGCCCCGAACTGCTCAGCCATTTCACGAACTTGCTGCTGGTATTCTGCCATAAGCTTCTCCCAGCCCTCCCATTTCTCCAACGTTGCTCCCGTCTTTAGAATGAAAGGTTCCATCAGAATAAGCCCGGTATCCGGTATTACCTCCCGCGTTTCCTCCAGCAAGTGACGATACGCCCGGGCAAAACGATCCGTGTACCCTCTAGGTTCTTCATTCATGTAGCGCCAGGCATCGTTAACCCCAATCAGAATGCTGATCAGATCCGGTTTCAGACTATACGAGTCTTCATTCCAGCGTGCATACAGATCGGATGCCCGATTTCCGCTAATCCCTCGGTTATAGAACGTTTTTTGCTTACTCGCCAGCTCCAAGCCCAGTCGGCTTGAGATCAGATACGCATACCCGTGACCAAGAACATGATTCAGATCCTCATCACGTGATCTTCCTCCGTCTGTAATGGAATCCCCTTGAAACAAGATCGTAGATGGATTAGGTTTCATCTTAGACATCGTTCCTTTCTCTCATAATAGTTGATGATATCCTACTGCTTATCTACTGCTAAAATGGACTATTCCATGCCTCTTTCTCCATCTTATCGCTTTTATCTTCATTAGAAAATAGCGTTTTCATCACGATCATATCTTCCTATCCCATGAGGTAACGTAATATCATCATCGATACAATACCTACGAGCACCGTGCCGAGCAGGCTGCGTGTCCAGATGGCAACAGCAACTGTGGGCAGTGCTGCCCACAAGGCCGCATTCTCTGTAATTGGCACAAGACGGCTTCCTGACATAAACAGTTCCTGACCAATGAGTGAGGCCATGACTGCAACAGGCACATATTCGAGCCAGCGCATCAGCCACACCGGAATTTGTATTTTACTGAAGAGCATAAGCGGCAACACCCGGGGGATAAATGTAAGCAGTGCCGAGCCCATAATAATCCAGAATACATCCCATCTTACTTCCATCGTTCCATAAACACTCCCATCGTTGCTGCAACCACTGCTGCTATGATAATGCTCAAACTACCTAGTGAAGCCATGCTTGCTAAGATGACGCACACAATTGCAATGATCGCTACATTAATAGGTATTTTTTTGCTTTTGCGATGTACCAGTTGAAGCACAATCAGACCAATAAACATGGCTGGCAATGCATAATCAAGTCCTAACCGATCCGGGTTCGTGATCCAGCGCCCAAAATATGCTCCTGCCATATTTGCAGCAAACCAGTTCAAATATGCCGTAATATTCAGGCCATGCATCCATCGTTCACTGAGCGTTTTCCTACCAATGGCTCGTGTCATCGCCACGCCGAATGACTCATCCGTAAGCAGTGAGCCAATGTGTCGGCACACAATCCCGAACACCCTGCATGAATGTTGCTTTATCCTGAATTTCCACACTGTTTTCATGTGCAGATAATCTTGGTGCACTTTCATTCAATTCTCGTACAACTCCTCTCTAATTTTAATCACTGTCAGCCGATATATATCGATACATACCATTCTGAATCAGAGATTTGGAATAATGAATGCAAAATGTTTGCATTAACTTAGAAATATACCATATTTTATGTCAGTTCGGGAGAGTTGACAGGGGGAGAATGTACTATGAAGAAAGTGAAGCAGCCAAAGGGGAAACGAACGTTACAGATGAGAGAGAAACTGATCCTTTCATTTGCTATCGTGCTGCTGATCCCAACGATCAGTTTAGGCATCATTTCATTCCAGACAGCGGCTACCAAGGTCGAAGAAAAAATGTTTGAGAATGCCAACAGTAGCGTGAGTGTACTGAATCAGACCATTGACCAGATTATTGGGGCTACACGTAAAAATGTCGATTTTCTGGCAAGTCAGCTGGATGCTGGTAATGTAGGTCCGGTTCAAGGAGATGAAACGGAAAAGATTCGTACCTTACTTGATGCTTACAAAGATACCCACGATGACGTGGAACTTGCTTCCGTCGGAACGGATAAAGGTGTCTATATCAACTCCCCAGTCACCGCCGTGAACAAGCCGGGATATGATCCCCGTGAACGTCCTTGGTTTAAAGCTGCTTCGGAGAACAAAGACGTGCCTACTGTAATTACACCTTACATCTCAAGCAATACAGGTAATGTGGTTGCTTCGGTCGCTCAGACGACCGGTGACAGTCATGGTGTTGTTTCGGTCAGTCTGTCCCTTGAAGCTCTTTCCCAGACAGTAAATTCCACGAAAATCGGGCAAAGAGGATATATCTATATTATTGATAATGCGAATAAAATCATCGTACATCCAACCGAGAAACCAGGTACCGAGGGTACGATGGAACCGTATAAACAAATTTTTGATCAAAAGAATGGCGACCTGCAATACACGCTTAATGGCAAAAATGAACACGCCTTCTTTACTACGAATGAAACGACAGGTTGGACGGTTGTTGGTGTTATAGACAATGACGAAGTTACAGAAACCGTTCGTCCGATCCTGTACACTACACTTATTGTTATCGCCATTGCTATTGTAGTCAGCTCCATCATTATTTACTGGATTGTACAAGCCATTACCAGACCGCTCAATCGACTTGTCAAAGCCTCCAACGAGATCAGTGATGGCAATCTGACCATTGAAGTTGCTGTAAAAGGGCAGGATGAATTCGGCAAACTCAGCAACAGCTTTAACAAAATGAGTCAATCTCTCCGTAACGTTATTCAGGATGTGCGTCATACGGCTGACGAGCTTACAGCCTCTTCCGCACAACTTGCCATTAATTCGTCGGAGACAACCAAAGCCACGGAGCAAGTAGCTCTCATTACAGAGCAGTCTGCAGCTGGCATTGAAAAGCAGGCGAACAGCCTGAAACATACCGCGCAGCAGATGAATGAGCTTGCCGGAGGGGTCGGACAAGTAACAAATAGTACACAGCAAGTATCCGAGGCTGCCATGCAAGCAAGTGAACTTGCGCATCAAGGGAACTCGACGATCAAAACGGCTGTATCAGAGATGAGCTCCATCCAGCATTTCGTACAAGGTATCGCTGAGACGGCCACAAGACTGGATCAGCATTCCAGCTCCATCGGTGAGATGGTCTCTGTCATTACGGATATTGCAGCGCAAACCAATCTGCTTGCTTTGAATGCTTCCATTGAAGCAGCCCGTGCAGGCGAGCATGGACGCGGATTCTCCGTTGTAGCAAGCGAAGTACGCAAACTGGCGGAGCAATCCAGCGTATCCGGTCAGAAGATCGTGGAGATGGTGGCTTCTATTCAGCAAGAAATCTCCAGGGCTAATGAGAATGTACGCCTGGGTCAAAAAGACGTAGACAGCGGCATTCGAGCTGTACAGTTTGCAGACGATGCATTTGTGCAGATTAGCGAGGCTGTTGGAGTAGTTAATCAACAGCTTGAAAATATCGCAGCGGCTTCAGAAGAGATGTCGGCCAGTACAGCAGAAGTGGTGCAGTCCATCGACAACATTCATACGATATCGGAAACGAATGCAGATGGCACAGAGAATATCTCTGCTGCAACAGAAGAGCAAGTAGCTTCCATGCAGGAAATCTCCTCCTCTGCCGATTCACTTGCGCACCTGGCACATAAACTGCAAAAGCTGGTAGAGCAATTTAAACTGTAAGGAACAAGTAACGTAAATCTTGCACTATCTGGCAAATATATTAGAGCACATCACCAAAAAAAATCCCTTTGCGACTCAACGACAAAGGGATTTTTTGCATTTGGGATAGTCATACATACTCACTACTTACTTATTTGCTTGCTTACTTACTTGCTTACTTACTTGCTTACTTGCTTGCTTGCTTGCTTACTTGCTTGCTTGCTTGCTTACTTGCTTACTTGCTTGCTTACTTGCTTGCTTATTTGGTTATCTGGTTATTTGGTTACTCGCTTATTACTATGGCTAAATCACAATATTCAGCCAGAAGTGAATACCCTGCATAGCCCTGATCTAGCTGGTCAATTTTCTAACGATCCCCAGGAACGCTATTTGGGGAATATCATACCGTTTTATTTTCTAACGATCTCGGGGAAGCCTATTTAGTAAAAATAAAGTGAATATGGACGTATATCGTGCGTTTTTAGTGAAATAAGGCTTCTGGTGATCGTTACAATGACAGAAAACCCGATATCGCCAAATTAAGCTCATCTGAGATCGTTAGAATCGCTGTTAAGTTTTACTATGCTTCAAGCAGAGAATAACGTTCGACATTATGTACGCAACACACTTAGAGCCAATAACCTTAGCATGATGAAAGTCTCGGCTCTCTTTTTTGCTGTCTTTGATAAACAAAAGAGGGTTCCTTAAACGGACCCTCTCTAACCTTATGCATCTAACCGTTTAACCCTGAATCCAGTCCATTGTGACGATAGAAGACTTGCTTGGTTCTAAGAGTGAAGCCTTGCCGAAGTTCGTAGTGTTCAATACTGAAATTGAACTCTATTCACCTACTAATTTGACGGCCTGGGCTCCCCGTGATATCCACGATCTCCGTAAGGCTCCAGCTTCTCAAACCAGCTATCCAGACATTTAGCCAGCGCGTCCTTCGGATCGGCGTAGGGATTATCATCCTTTTTCATGACTTCTAATACCTCAATCGTAAATGCACTCTCACCGTATTCATTCCATTCTGCCTGCAAACGGCGGTTCAGATGGCTTCCCATCTGCAGCATAAATTGCTGTCCGTTAATGGTCTTCAGATTAGGCGTGCTGTCGATATACACTTTGCCGTTACGCTCATTCCGAATTTGATAAATGCCTGCTTCTATTTTGACTTCTTTGGCTTGTTCCTGTAACTCTTTCCGTCGATTCATGCTCTTCTCTCCTCTAACTGTTCTTTCTTCTGGAAGTTGCTGTTCCATGGCTAGGGATGCAGTTGAATTATCTGATAATGTTGCTGAAGGTCCTTTCGTTTGCTTCCCATTCCCTCTATCGTTGCCTTGTTCCTCAGCTGCACTACCCAGCCAATATTGACTGCCATCCTCCTCCCGCTCTAACAAACCGTAATCCACCAGATATCTCCGAATCTCAACATAGTCATCATGTACGTTCTTCAAGAGTGCGTTCACCTGTTTTTCGGTGTAATGACGCTGTGGTTCGAATCGTTTAGCGATCTCTGTGAGCACAATAAACTTATGTTTTTGCTGCATATGGAACGTAGTCATCGGGCCGCTTGTACCTTCGGGAAAGTAGTTGCGTAGCACTTGTTCCCGTTCCTCTTCGGATATATCAAAGGAATGCTGATGAATCGTATGCCCTTGTTTCATGATTGGCGACACCCATGTTGCCGGAGCATGCAGGTCTTTATTTTTCAACAGTTCCATTAATGCCAGGAAGATTTTGGCCTGTCTTTCCTTTTCCTTCAAAACAAACCGGTGGTTTCGAATGGTAGACGCACTGCCGATGCCGAGAGCCTGCTGCACTTCTGCATCCTTTTTCCCTTCGTAGAACTGGGCCAGCAGACCTCGCTGCACATCGGATAATCCCGTCACGCTTTTATCCAGTTCCAGCAAATATTCAAATACCGACCCATGTACCTTCTCAATATGAACACGCATGTAACGAACCGCGTCATACAGCACACCTTCGTCGGGGTAAACAATTCCCGGTTCTGTTGTAAAACCACAACAGATACAGAAATACACCGTTCCCTCCTCCACATATCCGCGTTTGATCTCTTCCAAAGATGCTGTCTGCAATCTTGAATCCGAGGTTTTCATCCGTTGTCGTCCTTTCTATAATTCATGCAATGTATTTTGAATCGTGAGTTGCTTTGAGCTTCAAGTTAATCTTTATTAATTTTATACGGGTAGTACATCAATATTTGTTTATTTTTATATTTTCGTTTGTTTATTTATAGATATAATATAATTATGTTTGTTTATTGTCAAACAAACCAGGTAGGATAATGTTTTAAACAAGCTTCAATCACTTTCTGAAAAGAAAAAAGACTGCCGGTTCATCAACCCGACAGTCTTCATACCCGTTTCCCTGTTTATTTCATTACAGTTTGAACCGTTCAATCATGCTCTGCAGATCCTCTGCCATTCGAGACAAGGCTGCTGAAGATGCAGCAACCTCTTCCATTGTAGCAAGCTGCTCCTGAGCTGCTGCCGAACCATCCTCAGTACCAGCAGCAATCCGATTAGAAAGAACCATCGTTTCGTTTACAGCTTTGTTCACATGCCCCATCCCTTGATCGATCTGACGGGAAGCTGAAGCAGCCTCTTCGGCCTGTGCCGCAACGGTCCGAACCGCATCACGAATCGTCTGGAACGCTTCTCCAGCCTCTACGATCATCTGTGAGCTTTTCTCCATACCTTCACCTGTGCGTGCAAAGGTAGACTGAACAGCATGAGTCTTCTCATGCATCTCGAGCATAAGCTCGTTAATCCGCTCTGCCGAAGCACCCGAGCTGTTCGCAAGCATTTTCACTTCGTTTGCAACCACAGCAAATCCACGCCCATGCTCACCTGCTCTCGAAGCCTCAATAGAAGCATTCAGCGCCAGAATGTTCGTCTGTTTCGCGATAGACGTAATCTCCGCTACGATCTGCAGAATTTCATCATTCTTCGCTCGCAGATCATCGATGACAACCTCCATGGCTTTGCTCTCATCGTTTACCTGCTGGATATAGGATACGGCCTCCTGCATCGTGACCATTCCCGCTTCTGATTTGGAGGATGCTTCCATCGCAATACGCTCCGCATCTCCAGATCTTGCAGAGATATCCTTCACCCCGAGTGACATTTCACCGACTAATTGCTCCGTAGCCGCAAGACTTGCATTCTGCATCGTTGTTCCTGTTGCTGCATCTTGCATCAACTCGGCCACCTGCTCGGTTGCTTTGGAGGTCTGTTCGGAGCTTGCCATCAACTCCTCAGATGACGCTGCCAATTGACTAGAAGTATCWTGCACCTCACCGAGTACATTCCGCAGTGAAGTCGTCATGGTATCAAAGCTTTCTCCAAGCTGACCGAACTCATCCTTACGCCGCAGGCC
Organism: Paenibacillus sp. 2TAF8; assembly: GCF_052114825.1. NCBI lineage: Bacteria > Bacillati > Bacillota > Bacilli > Caryophanales > Paenibacillaceae > Paenibacillus > Paenibacillus sp. 2TAF8. Next base: position 25,822 of record NZ_JBFRFN010000007.1, on the reverse strand, counting down.
TACACGAACCGTCAGATCCCCTGCACTTACTTGAGATGCTGCTTGTGTTAATCGCTGCAATGGTCGATGAATGCTCCGAATAATAAAGATCATCAACACGATCCCCACAATGACAGCTCCCCCTACTAGCGTAATTGTACGAATCATGATAGGCTGCACGGACTCCGCCACTTCGGAGGGGATCATCTCGCCGACAATCTTCCAGCCCGTTGCCGGATTTGTGTAAAACACGGCCTCCATCGGTTGACCATCATATGTATACTTCACCGTTCCCTGATCTTTCGTGTACATCTCGTTAATGTAGCTTTGATCGGACTGCGTGCCAGATTCAATCTTGTAATGGAACAAAAATTTCCCGCCATTATCCAGCATATACAGTTTCCCTGCTTCGCCGATATGGATCTGGTCCACCGTCTCTTTCAAATGATTCAAGCTTACATTTGCACCAAAAACACCTTTGCCATCTGCCAGTTTGGCTGCTGCTGTCACCACCCATTCCCCTGTCGCTGAAGACTGATAGGTATCTGAGATAACTGGCCCCGATTGTGATATCGCCATTTTGTACCATGGACGCTCACGAGGATCATAAATCTGGTCTCCGGCATCAGGAGATTTCATCCAGCTGCCATCCTCGGCTCCAGCCGTAAGCACGCCAAGTTCTTTATGGTTTTTTGACATCCGATCCATCTGAGCTTGAAGCGCAGGGGACTTGTTAATAATGTCTTCGGATGTAATACCCGATGCCATCTGTGCAGCATTGTCCTTCTCCATATTGAGCATCTGATCAATCTGCAGACTAAGCATTTCCGTTTTGGCCTGTGCAGAACGAGTAATCTCCATTTTAACCTGATCTGCCGCCTTAAGATAAGCAAGCCACCCTACACTGAGGCTGGGTACAATCAGGAACAAAAGAAATGCGGCAATCAGCCGTTTTTTTAGCGTCAATGTAAACCATGATTGAAACCCTTTCTTTACTTTCTGCCCTGTTTGAAGCTTTTTATGAAGGTTTTTTTGAAGCCCTTTTCTCATTATCTATCTATCTCCCATCATTAAGTTCAACTCTATTTATCGGAAAGTTCACCACGAAACATTATGTATCAATACTAAATAGTCACATTTTTAATGATTTGATCCTATTACTTAGGGATACTCTGTTTTTGACCCACTTGTTGGTATCGTTTACAATATTCATATGCTGGTTTTTCATGAAACACTTGGAAGGAGAGGATTCAAATCTTACGTAAGTTCTACACGCAACAACCTGTATTTAGCCGTGTCTGTGCATCAATGTCTCGTATTCTATTAGCACTCATTCTATGTGCAGGCCCGGTATTCGGGCAGGCTAACCCTGCTACTGTTTCTGCAGCTCAGACTACACAATCTGTCCACATTGAAGTCAATGGAGAGCAGCAATTGTGGCAGAATGCTCCCCTTATTCTAAATGGTACGACATTTGTTCCGTTACGGGATGTAGTTCAATCTGTTAAAGGGGATTTGAAGTGGGATGCCCCTACCAAAACAGCTACTATTACCGTTGGCAGGGACAGTCTGGTTCATCAAGCGGGCAGTAACTCCATCAAAGTAAATCAGGTATCTCTAGCCGCTCCGATGAATTCGCGTACCATTAACGGCACATTAATGCTTCCTGTTCGTACCTTGGCGAATGCCCTCAAGGCTGATATTAAAGTACAGCGAACGACTTCAGGCCAAATAAGTGTTGCTATTTTAACTGATCAGGTCAGCGTACTGAATCCTGAAGTAGCTAGCGTGGATACATATCTGCGCGAGATAAACTATCCGGGTATGGCTCTAATCGCACGGGACGGAGAAGTATTGTTGAGACAGGGGTATGGACTTGCTGATGAACAAACAATGAATCGTCCGGATCAGAAGACCCGCATCGCCTCCTTGAGCAAGTCATTTACAGCGGCTTCCATCCTGAGTCTGGCCGAAGCGGGTAAGTTGAATGTTCAAGATCCAATCTCCACCTATATTTCGGGTATCCCGAAGGGAGATCAGATCACCCTGCATATGCTGCTGTCCCAAACATCGGGTCTGCCTTCGGCCTTCGGCCGCGGCGAAGACAATCCGATTGAGGAAACCGTAGAAGAGATTCGTCATAAAACGTTAAAGTTTGAACCTGGCAGTGCCTATCTATACAGCAACAGCGGTTACGTTTTGCTTGCATACGTTGTGGAACAGGTATCCGGCATGAGTTATGCCGACTATGTACAACAAACCATTTTGGGGCCGCTGGGTATGAAAGACTCGGGAGAGGCATCCCGCAAAGTGCATACAAATAGCGGCTTCGTCCAGCAAGGAAAAGCTTGGGAGCCTGCACCTTACTATGTTTCACAATCCGGGTCAGGGACGATCTATTCTACCGTGGACGATCTACTGAAATGGGATCGGGCATTATACACCGACCAGATTCTAAGTCAGGAAACGATTGCAACGATGTATGAGCCCTACTCCAACAAAAATTACGGCTATGCCTGGATTCTCAAGGAAAACGGAACGAAACGTACCGTCTTCCACAATGGAAGCGGCGGCGGATTTTCCACAGCATTTTCCCGTAATCTATCCGATGATATTACCATTATCCTGCTCGGTAATCATGCAGGCATGGATATGACCTCACTGCTAAGTGATGTAGAGGCACGAACGGCCAAAGCCTTGCAGTTGTGATGGTCGTTTAAAGCATCTTAACGGAGCCGCCAATTCAGTCGGGGTTGAAAGTTTGCGTTTCGGGCTGAGGTTGGGTGGGGTTTCGAGGTTTTGAGGTTTTAAGATTTTGGGGTTTTGAGGTTTTGAGACTTATAATTCGGTTCGGGTGTGATGAGTAGGTTGGGATGTGTGCGTTGGTTGGGGTGTGATGGGTTGGTTGAGGTTTTAAAGTTCGGGTGAGGTTTCGAAAGTGGCGACTGTATTAAAGCCGTCCCCCACATCCCCTTATTTATTCTAACGATCACAGATGAGCTTATTTAAGCGATAAAGAGCCTTCGAGAATTGTAACGATCACCAGTAACCTTATTTCGCTAAAAACACATGATAAACACCCATTATCACGTCAATTTCTCAAAATAAGCTCTCCTGAGATCGTTAGAAAATAAAAACGTGTAAAATAGCCCAAATAGCGTCTCTGGAGATCGTTAGATTTTAGAATCCACCAAAACAGATCAAATATCATCATCGAGGAGGGGGGCTAAAATTAGATAAGGTTTACATGATCAAGCCCTCTATACGTTCAATAATGAGGATAATAATTTAACACAAAGGGACGTAGCATAGAGCTTCGTCCCTTTGTTATTTTGTAGCCACCTACTCAAGTCTAAACTAGCCCACACTCCGAATTCTCGTTATCATCGGCGTTCGGTTACTTCAACCTAATCAATTTCCAGCGAGACGGGAAGCTCGCCCTCGAATGGAATTCGGCCAAGCATTGCTTTCGCTACACTACTCATGGCGAGAGGTCGGCTCTCATATGCTGCAATATACGTCTGTACATCGGGAAGTTTCTGCAGATCGTATGGACTGCGGAGTGCGGATACAGCCAAAGGTTTACCAAGTTGTTGAAGCCAGCCGATCAATCGACATTGCGGGTCACCGGAAAGACTGCCTGCGTTATATGTGCCAATCACAATTTGTTTAATATCCTCCGCTTCTGCGGCCTGAAGCAGACGAGCGGAAGATATAGCAACCTCATTCGCTGGCACGATCCAATCCACGACCTCCAGACCTTGGGCAGACAAAGCTGCTCCGAGTGTTGCTGCACCGTCCAGCTGTTCATCCGCGATACTTGTCACTTCTGCTGCAACAGTGATCACGAGTGTTCGCTCTCTTTTTAGCGGCAGCATATGTTGGTAATCCCTGACCCGTGTAATGCTCTTCTCACTAATCCGCTGAGCCACCTTCTGATGTATCGGATCATTACGCCGAAACGTCACAGTTGATGAGGCTACATCACTTCTATGCTTTGTAACGGAGTCTGGGCTCAATGCATTCATCAGCTCCACATCGGCCACATCGTTTTCTCTCTCAAGCACCCCGCGCTTTGCTTTAAACGTCAACAGACGTGTAACCGACTCGTTAATCCGGCGCTCGCTGATCCGTCCGCTATCTACTGCATGTATCAATGCGTCAAAAGCTTCCATCTGCAACTGTGCCGTGTGACTGATCAGCACAATATCCGCTCCCGCTTCCACCGCCATCACCGCTGCATCAACGGTGCCATAATGAACAGCGATGGCATTCATCTCCATGCAATCAGTCACAATAATGCCTTCATACCCAAGCTCCTTGCGCAGCAATCCGGTTAATACGGAATGGGACAATGTGACAGGTAGGCGCTCCGGCTCCAGTGCCGGAAAATAAATATGAGCAGACATCATGGCATCCACGCCTTCCGCTATTGCTGCACGAAACGGTGCAAGCTCCACCTGATTGACCCTTGCTCTGTCATGGGTGATTACAGGAAGGTCGAGATGAGAATCGGTATCTGTATCGCCATGACCAGGGAAATGTTTGGCCGTCGCAGCGATACCCGCATTTTGAAAACCCGCAATGGTTGCTGCACCGAATTTGGCTACCTTTTCCTCGGATTCCCCAAACGACCGTACACCGATAACTGGGTTGTTCGCATTGTTATTCACATCGAGAACAGGGGCAAAGTTCATATTAATACCCATCGATCGCAGTTCCATTCCACTAATGCGAGCTGCCTCATAGGCATCTTGCACTGATCCGGCCGCAGCAATGGCCATTTGTCCAGGCATCAGCGCAATACCCTCTGTAATTCGGGCCACCATGCCGCCTTCCTGGTCAATGGCGATCCAAAGAGGTACATTACCACTCCCTTGCGCGATGTTCTGCAAACCACCGGATAGCCGCTCTACCTGCTCAGGCGAAACGACATTCCTTGCAAAATAAACGATGCCGCCAATCGGGTAACGTTGAAGCAATGTTTCTACCGCTCCCTCCGGCTCTGTTCCGTGAAATCCACATAACAGCATCTGTCCAATTTTGTCACGCATACTCATCTGCCCAAGTCTCTGCTTCACCCTGTCCTTCAAGCTCCGCATACCATGCCCTCCTCCCATCAACATCCACACCCTTCACCTCAAGCGGGGTCATACTTGTCTATGCTCTCATTTTACTTTTCCCGTGCTCTCCTGTGCTCTCTTATGCTAATCTCTGCACATGCTCATCCATAATTTCATCCATTTCAGTCTCTGCTCTGTTCCTGTATCCCTGTTCACTTTATTGTCAGCGTCCTATTCCTTTAATCATATATCAGAAAAGGAGTTCGTCGTTCCCGCCATACTTGCTCCTGTTCACGCCAAAGTGCCATTAAACCGGATAAGCGGTTAATGTCACCAATGACGTCACGAACCTCTGCACTCCCGGTAAGCAAATCAATAAAATATCTGGAGCCTTCACGTGGAGGTTCAAGCCACTCAAACTGCGCGGAATATCCCACTGCAATCTCATGCAAAAGCAGCAAACCTGTTTCCACCGAACGAAATTCCGTTTCATCCGTAACAAAAATTCGCACACCCCCGCACAGCTCACCTGCGTGTTTCGAAAAGGCTGGCGTCATATACACCGGGTGAAAATGAACTCCGTGCAATCTATGCTTCTGCATTGCATCTGCTAACCTTTCACCGTTGATCCACGGAGCACCAATCCATTCAAAAGGCCTGGTTGTACCTCGACCTTCTGACACGTTGGTGCCTTCAAACAGACAGGTTCCGGCATACGCACGCACAGTATCCACGGTTGGCATATTGGGTGATGGCATCATCCAGGGTAGGCCGGTTTCTGCAAAACTCATCATGCGCCGCCAACCTTCCATTGCAATCACTTCCAATGAACAGGGTTCGGGATGCTCGGCATTGACGAGCAGGGCCAGCTCACCAATCGTCATGCCCGTACGAATTGGTGTGGTCCAGGCACCCACGAAGGATTCGTATCCCTCCTTTAGTAAACCGCCCTCCACCTCCATACCGCCAAGCGGATTAGGCCGATCCATTACCAGCAACCGTTTCCCTGCTTTGCCGCATGCCTCCATCATCTGGAATAACGTCGAAGCGTACGTATAATAACGCACACCCACATCCTGGATATCAAAAAGGATCGTATCCACCTCGGCCAGCATGGAGGGTAGCGGCCTTTTGTCTGTACCATACAAACTGTATACCGGTATGCCATATCGGGGATGCACTGAATCCGCAAAAGGAACACCTGCCTGCAACTCTCCGTTCAGTCCATGTTCACATGCGAAGAGTGCCATAAGCCGGGTATCCGCGAGACCAGCACATACATCCACCGTAGACACAAAGTCTGCCATGATTCCTGTCGGATTCGTCACCAAGCCAAGGCGTGCACCACCGGATAACCAGGGATGAGCGCTTCCCTCAGCCAGAATATCCGCTCCCGTTTTCACACTCATGATACATGACCTTCGCTCAGCCACCCTGTCTGCTGATGGTCGTTCCCGCTGGATGACGAGATAGATTCTTCCTCAGGCTCGATCAGATTGAGTGTAGCTTTATGCTGATAGATGGCAAACATGCCTGCAAATAATGCCCCGAACCCTACAACCGTTAGCACAAGTAACGCTGTAAGCAATACAGCCTGAAAACAGGCCGCTACCGTATAACCCGGATAACGAAAAAACAGTTTCACACTCTCGCCCATTGCCTGAAGAGTGCCCATTCCCTTTTGCAGAATGAGCTGCCAGGTGTAGAACTGTGAGATGAGTGCCAGAATGACAAAGAACGTCTGAAACATCCCTATCGCTATGCCCGCCATACTGTCACGTCCGCCATAATACCACCAGGTTGACCAGAGGATGAAACCGAGTAGTGCAAACAGCAGCCCTGTTACGCCTCCTGGAAGCAATCCCTTCAACGTACCTTCCCACAGATCAGCCAGTCCATTCCGGCGCTCTTTCCGCTCCAGTCGATGATGTACCGCATAGCAGACACCAAACAAGATTGGCATGTAGATGACAGCTAACAGCAGCACAGCTACCGGTATCGGTGCAAACATCAGGATCGGAACGAGCAGTACGGAGCTCCCGGCACTATACAATGCTACAGAAATAATATCCCGGTAGATCTCCACCCCTGACTTAACCAGCACTTCACTCAGTTTACGCATAGGTATTCTCCCCTCTGTGATTACTACAAGCCGTTATTCGAAAAGAGCTTGATTCTGATTCTTATCACAATCGATTCCTAGTGGCGACCAATCGCTATCTCCGTCTCCGGGTCAAAGAAGTGTGCTTTGCGCATATCCAGCACAAAGGTTTTGTCCATGCCTACGTAAGCATGAGTCTCGGGGTGAACCTTGGCCGTTACAGTTCGATTCCCCAGATGGAAGTAGAGCAGATTCTCTGACCCGAGGTGCTCTACTACCTCAACACGTGCCTGTAACGTGTGATCCTTCGGGATATTAAATGCGGCATCGTCACCAAAAATATGCTCTGGACGCAGTCCAAGAATGACTCGTTTGCCCTGATATTCGCTTAATCGTTGCAGGACATCAGCCGGCAGCGTGAAAGCTGCACCTTCCACCTTAATTTGTGTGCCTTCAATGTGAGCATCGATGAAGTTCATGGCAGGTGAGCCGATGAATCCAGCTACAAACATATTGCGCGGACTCGCATATAACTCCTTCGGTGAGGCAACCTGCTGAATGTCCCCATGGTTCATAACAACGATCCGTTCCCCGAGCGTCATGGCCTCCACCTGATCATGCGTAACATAAACGATGGTCGCACCTAGCCTTTTATGCAGTTCACCCAGCTCTACGCGCATTTGCACACGCAGCTTCGCATCCAGATTCGAAAGCGGCTCATCGAACAGAAACACCTGCGGATCACGTACAATCGCCCGCCCTACAGCGACACGCTGACGCTGTCCTCCAGACAATTCACGCGGCTTACGCTCCAACATGGCTTCCAAACCCAAGATTGAAGCAGCATTTTGTACCTGCTCGTCAATATAGGACTTCGGTTTCTTGAGGTTTTTCAGACCAAAGGACAGATTCTCCCGAATAGTCATGTGCGGATACAATGCATAATCCTGAAAGACCATGGCGATATCGCGATCCTTGGGATGCAGATCATTCACAATCCGATCCCCGATAACGATATCCCCGCTGGTTTGTTTTTCAAGACCTGCGATCATGCGCAGTGAGGTTGTTTTACCGCAGCCCGAAGGACCGACAAACACGACAAATTCCTTATCCTCTATAACAAAGTCCGAACCGGCGACTGCCGTGAACGTTCCTTTATGGTCGTCTTTGAACTCTTTACGCACTTGGCGAAACTCCACGCGTGCCATAGGTGATCCCCCTTTACATTGTCACTTTCCCAGAACGGAATGCATTCAGATTTACGATCCGCAAATCCAATCTCAAGGTCCACGTTCAATCATCATATTTACCCCTTCACCGCACCAATCGTAATCCCCTGCAGGAAGTAACGCTGAAGTGAAAAGAACAGAATAATCATCGGCAATGCGCCTATTGTAGCTCCTGCCATCATGGCACCGAAGTCAGTAGATTCAGCAAAAACAAATGAAGCCAGTCCGACCTGAATCGTACGCATTTCATTGGAATTGGTGATCAGGAAGGGCCAGAAAAATTCGTTCCAAGATGCGACAAAGGTGAAAATTGCAAGCACCGCAATCCCCGGTTTTGCCATCGGCAGAATAACCTTCCAGAAGATACCGAACTCACTACAGGCATCGATTCGTGCCGCATGGATCAGCGAGGTTGGCAAGGTGGACATAAACTGTTTCATCAGAAAGATATTGCCCACACTGACCGCTGCTGGCAGAATAATGGCCGTATACGTATCCCCGAGGTCAAATACGTTGACCATCAGAATGTAGAGCGGAATCAATGTTACCTGTGCAGGAATCATCATCGTTCCAAGCAATACCCAGAATACAGTCTGACTGCCCGGGAATTTCAGTTTAGCGAATGCATATCCCGCCAGCGAGGCAAAGAACACATTGGTCACCGTCAAAATAACAGAGATCAGCAGCGAGTTATAGAGCCAGCGCCATGCATCTGTTTTGGCAAAAAAACGTTCATACGGCGACATCGACAACTGCTCCGGAATCATCTGCGGTTTAAACGAAGCCGACATCGTTGTATCCTGCACGGATCCCACCAGCATCCAGTACATCGGAATGATGGTAATCAGCGCCCATCCAGCCAGTAGAACAGATGCAATCACAAGCAGTATCTTTTTTCGTGTTGAATTCATACGTTGCATTCACCCCCGGATGCCTAATGAAAGCCATATTTAACACGTAATACTTTTCACTTCATCTTTTAGTACTCGATATCACTGGAGAAATATTTGAATTGAATGACGGAGATGACAATAATGATGAGCGCCAGCACAAAAGATTGCGCCGAAGCCAGTCCGAACTCGTAGAACTTGAAGGCCGTTTCATAGATCAAATACGCAATGGTTGTTGTCGCAAAGTTCGGCCCACCTTGGGTCATCAGATACACGGAGATAAATACCTGAAATGACGTAATTACACCTGTAACAAGCAGATACAGTGTAGTTGGTTTCAAAAGGGGCCATGTAATTTTGCTGAACTGTGTCCATCTACTTGCATGATCGATATCTGCAGCTTCATACAGCGACTTCGGGATGCCCCCCATAGCTGCAAGATACAGAATGATGCCCGCACCGTGAGATCCAAGCCAGTTCATCAGAATGAGGGAAAAGAGAGCGGTACCGGACTGTCCAAGCCAGATCACCGGATCAAGACCAAATAAAAGGAGGAAACGGTTGAGCAGCCCAGACCCCGTCGGGTCAAAAATAGCGAGCCACACGATCGAAATCGTCACACCCGATGCTACCGCAGGCAGATAAAGTGTGGCCTTGAAGAACGTCTGCCATTTGCTTTTCATCTGGAAGATAAAATACGAGAGCACAAATGTGATCAGGATGTTGACTGGTACTGTTCCAAGTGTGAAAACGACTGTATTTTTAATCGACTTCCAGAAGGTTTCGTCCTTCACCAGACGTTCGTAATTGTCTAGTCCCACCCATGTTGAGCTCATGATGTTGTATTTCTGAAAGCTCATAACAAGAGCCGTTAATACGGGATACAGTGTAAAGATGAGAAACAGCAGGACAGGCGCCAAAATAAACAAATACGCCCACCCGTAATCTCGCCAGAACCGGACAACCCGGGAATGCCGGGGTGCAGGTTCCGGCGCAAGGGCGGTCTGCATGGCGAATCCTCCTCTCCGAATCAATCTGTTGTTGCCTGATGATGAGATGGTTTCAACTTATGGCGCGTTATTGCCCAAACATCTGCTGACCTTTGCCTTTGAAGTCTTCTGCAATCTGCTCGGGTGTTTTCTCACCGGAGAACAGAGCCTGAATGTTTGGTTTCACGACCTGTTCCTTGAACTGTTTCTGTTGTGAAGCCTTGTCGATATCCAGCTTGAGCACGACCGGCATCGCGATGTGTTTCGCCATCTCTTTGGCTGCATCCAAGTTGACCTGCTGCCCTAGCTCCTTTCCTTTGAACAGCTCAGCTTGAGACTGTCTTACAAAAGGAAGCGCCAGCTCGTTAGCTGAGTTACCTGCTTTGGCACCACTTAGTGCCTCCATCACGAGGAATGTATTTTTGGCATGCTGCTCGCCCTTGTCCTTCTTCTGTTTAAAGGCCACATACCCTTCGCCACCCATCGTCGTTGCCGCAGGCTGATTATCATTGTGCGGCACAGGCAACAATACAAAGTCAATCTTTTCTCCCTGCACCTTGCCTGCATCAATATCTTTGTTACGGTTCTGAATCATAACATCGTAATAAGGAATCGCCTTCGAGATGATTGCTGTTTCACCCGCATAGAACATGTCTGTCCGCTTCGCCGGGGCAAGTGCTGCCGTTTCCTTCGGCATATATCCCTGATCCATCAGATTTTTAATAAACGAGAGCGTGTCCAGAATGCGCGCATCGTTCCACTGGAATTTTCCGCTTTCGTCCAGCACATCAATCATGCCATTGTTACGGGATAACATTTCGATAAAATCAAGAGAGGTACCATCCGTTACCAGTGCATACTGCTTACTTCCGTTGTCGAGTGTCTTCGTTAACTTGGCAGCCGCTTCGTTAAACTCTGACCAGGTCCAGCCGTTTTTTTGGATCGCCTGCCAGTCAATACCGGCTTCTTCGAGAATGCGTTTGTTACCGCCCCAAGCCCACTGGAATTGATAGAGAGGCAGTCCGTACTGTTTTCCTTGAATCTGACCAAGCTCCAGCGTGCCAGGCAAATAGTCATCTTTGATCTCAGGTGTCAGGTAACTCCCCAGCTCCAGAGCCAGTCCGGTATTCACATATGTACCGTCCACGCTATGGAAGTACAGATCTGGCGGATTCCCCGCATTTAATGCGACATCAAATTTCTTGGGGCCTTCAGCCCAGGAGAGCAATTCTGTTTTAACGGTGATATTCGGGTGTTCCTTATTGAAATCGGTAATCAAGCCCTTCAATTCATCCTCATATGTGCCATGTACCGGGTAAGTCCACACCGTTACTGTGTCGTTTGCATTGGGATCATTCGAAGCCGCTCCGCCGCTGTTGCCACAGGCAGTAATCCAAACCATCATTAACACCATTGCCAAAACAAGACCCTTCTTCTTCATAACCTTCATCTCCTTTTGCATATCGTCTTCTCTCGTCCCATGCCCCTTGTCATATTCCTTGCCGATGAAGCTGTTTGATGATGCGTCTTGATGATGTTTTCTAACGATTCTTACTGACTAATTCGTAACTATGCTCCTCTGGTGCCTCCTGTTGCTCCTTGCATTCCCTTACCGCCTACTCACAGTTAGCGTGGAATCCGGAATCTGCACCCCCTTAGAGATCGACCTGTTGAGAATGTCTGATCATACTAAATGCAACGTATACGTTAGTTTTGTTAACATGAATCGTATTGAATTTTCCTAAATTGCTGATTGAATTCATTATATGAGCTGTAAAATAAAAATTCAACAATAATTTTTATTATAAAATTTAATTTTACTTTTTCGAATTCAGCCTCTATACTATGAAAAAAAAAGAAAATAAACCCTACCGAGGTGAGCACGTTGCGAGTATACGCAGGAATTGATGGAGGCGGTACCAAAACTGATGCAGCAATCATTTCTGAATTCGGGGACATTCTGGCAACAGCCCGTGGCGGTGCAACAAACCCACATAGTGTATCGCCTCAAGAAGCCGTAATGGAGTTACTACGTATATTGGATCTTCTATTTTCATCTAATATAAATTTTTTATTAAATTGTGAAATTATCTGCCTAGGGATGTCAGGTATATCCGAAAACCAAGAGCGGCAATGGGTTACTTCTCACGTACAGGATTATATGAAAAATAAGAAAGATGCGTTGGACTCTAATAGTAACTCATGTGCTGTTTGGGTTGTTTCAGAGGGAGAAATCGCACTGATGGCCTCTCTCGGGCAACCTCACGGTCTGCTCTCTATTTCAGGAACTGGCTCTATCGTCTATGGAATTACACCGGAAGGGGAAGTATGCCGAGCAGGGGGATGGGGACATCTGCTCGGTGATGAAGGGAGTGGTTACCGAATTGGCCAGCGAACCCTGCAAGCGGTGATGCAGAGCTACGATGGCGTTCTACCGCCAACCGCACTGACGTTACTTGTGCAGCAAGAACTCCATGTGAAGCATGCGCCGGACCTGAAGCAGCTTGTCTACCATCCCGATTGGACCAAATCGAGTACGGCTTCCATCGCTCGCCTGACAATAGAAGCTGCTTCCGCAGGGGATGAGGCAGCACGTGTACTTCTAATAGATGAGGCTCGCCAACTGGCGGAAACAGCCAAAGCACTCATCAGGCAACGCGTTTCCTTTTACACTGCTCCTATGGCACTTTCCGGGTCCATATTCCGTAATTCTCTCCTATTTCGGGATACCTTTGTGCAACAGCTTGCCGAAATGTATGAATTACAGCAGATCGTCTGTCTGGAAGATGCTCCTGCTCCGGCAGTGGGTGCAGCACTGCTGGCAAGACAGAAATGCCATTTGGCAGAATGATGTTAACAAAAAAAGGAGGGCTTACGGATGAATCAAGCACTTAACTCTTTAGTGACGGAACAGCCTAACCCGCATACAGATCATATCGATCAGCTGCCTTCGGCAGAGATCATGGAATTAATCAATCGCGAGGATCGCCAGATCGGCGAGCTTATTCAGCCGTTGATTCCAGTCATTGCCCAAGCAGCCGACCGTATTGTCGTCAGTTTTCAATCTGGTGGAAGATTGTTTTATGTAGGTGCAGGCACAAGTGGCCGACTTGGTATTCTCGACGCATCGGAATGCCCGCCTACTTATGGTACTCCGTCTTCCATGGTGCAGGGCATTATCGCCGGCGGATTTCGGGCGGTTAAAGACCCTGTGGAAGGCGCGGAAGATAGTGAAGAAGCCGGAGCCATTGACCTGCAGCAGCATGGACTCCATGCGAACGATATTATCGTTGGCATTGCAGCCAGTGGGCGTACCCCATATGTCCTCGGCGCGATGAAATACGCTCGTCAAATCGGTGCTGTAGTGATAGGTCTGAGTAACAATGCGGATACACCTATGAGCACACTGTCGGATGTAAGCATCGAAGCAGTTATGGGGCCGGAAGTAGTGATGGGTTCAACCCGGATGAAAGCAGGTACCGCCCAGAAAATGATTTTGAACATGCTGACAACCACGGCAATGATCCGTCTGGGTAAGGTGTATCGTAATTTCATGGTAGATCTCAATCCATCGAATGAAAAGCTTGTGCATCGTGCGAAACGAATGATTCAGCTTGCGACCGGGGCGAAGGAAAACGAAATCGAACATGCCTTTACCGCAGCCGATGGACATGTCAAAACAGCCATCGTCATGCTGATGGCTGATGTTGACGYAACGGAAGCCGCGCGCAGACTGGAGCTTTCAGACGGTTTTGTTCGCCATGCCATTAAAGGCTCAGATTAATCGAGACGGGTACCGCCACATCTGGCCCCTGCCACCTGCCTTCTGCCTGATGGAGCTTCAATAAAGAGCGGGTGCTTGTCATTCGAGAAGCAGGATCGACAAGTCTCATTAGGGTTATAAGCATGCTTTCTGGGTGCTGGTAAGTGCTGATATAGGTTATAACATGAGAGAAGCCGTGCCGACAGGCGGGGATTTCTCTTATTTTATTTTTCCCGATGTACATTAGGGCGTGTCTGAAAACTCTGAAGAAAACAGATTTTGCCGAATTTTCGTTCCAAGCAAGGAAGTTTCACGCAGGCTTGCCGGGGCAAGTCAAGGAGAAGTGACGTAGCAGGGGGCGAAAAGGGGGTAAAAGATGCGCTTCAGTGGGTTTCAAGATACACCCTAGTACTTCTCATCAAAAAATCCCTGATGCATGTGACTGCAAGGGATTTCCTTATGATTTATGCTGTTGTTATCCATCCATTTTAGCTCGGTACTCACTTGTGCTCCAGGATGGCCTGTCTGCTCTTCTCCAGATACTGCACCGACTGATGATAATCCCGACTGGCAATAGCCAGATACAAAATATCAATGACGTTAAGCTGTGCAATCCGTGAAGATGTTGCCCCGCTACGAATATCACTCTCTGTCGACGTAATCATCAGAGGAACATCCGCGAGACTGCTGAGCGTATTGCTACCCCACTTCGTAATGCTGATTGTCCCTGCACCGCCTTCACGGGCATGCTTCAAACAGGAGATCACATTGGAGGTCTCGCCTGAATACGAGATGCAGACTACAGCATCATCTTCGCGCAGTGTCGTTGCAGAAGAAATCTGCATATGTGGATCGGAGAACGAAAAGCTGGTACGGTTGATCCGCATGAACTTGTAATGAGCATCCAGTGCAATCAGGTTGGACGCCCCCACACCGTAGAAAAAAATGCGATTTGCCGCATTTAACATATTAACTGCCTGCTCTACAAGCCTTGGGTCCAAAATATGAACCGTGTCCTTGATCGATTGAATATTGTTTGTAGATACATGCTGGATAATACTCTCCATTGAATCCTGAGGTCGAATCTCCGTATATTGATACTGCTCATCGGTCTGTAAATCCCCGGCAATTTTGAGTTTCAGCTCCTGAAACCCTGTAACACCAAGTGATTTACACAAGCGAATAATAGCAGCAGGGCTGCCCCCGCTTCGTTCGGACAGCTGTGCAACGGACGACTGCACCGTCTCTTGGGGATGTTCCAGAATGTAAACTCCAATCTTTCGTTCTGACGGAGTCAGATCATCCAGCAATGCACGTAAACGTATAAGCCCACCTTTCATGCCTTCCATCCGCTCCTCCTTTCCGTACTGTTATCTTGTACAAGCATTTTATCCTATAATGATTGACGCGTCTAATTAGAAAACAACGGATATGGCCATAGGATAGCCACTAAAGGGTCAGATGTCCCGAGACTACCGCACGCTTCGCCCCTGTAACACCAGGAAGGGTATTCGTCCTACCCATCAAGGCCTCATGCCCAAGCAGTGCAAATCCCATCGCTTCTCTGGCATCATCTGGAATACCATAATCTGCTGTGCGCTCCAAGCGTATGGATTCAGGCAGTCTTTGGCGAATCATCTTCATTAGTGTGTCATTAGAAGTACCACCGCCACAGGTAAGCATTGCCGAGATCGACATCTTGGGCAGTACAAAATCCTCCACGGCACGTACAATCGTTTCTGCTGTAAACCAGGTTGCTGTAGCCAGCATATCTTCCAGCGATAAGGAACGCGCTACTCCATATTCCATCAGTCGCTTCGTATAATCTGCACCATAGACTTCACGTCCTGTGCTCTTAGGGGGTTGTCGGCGGAAATATTCGTCCTTGAGGCAAAACTCCGCCAGTTCCGGATGCACGGTTCCCCTGGCTGCCATGCTTCCATTGGGATCATAGTGTTGTCGTCCTTCCGTAGCATATCGAACCAGCGCATCCATCACCATATTCCCCGGGCCTGTGTCAAAAGCTGAAACCTCTGCCTCTGATGTTCCTGCCGGAAGAACCGTCACATTGCCGATCCCCCCGATATTCTGTACCAGACGTCCCTCTGTAGCACTGCGGAACATCAACGCATCTGCATAGGGTGTCAGCGGTGCCCCTTCCCCGCCAGCAGCCATATCCCGAGCACGTAAATTGCCGATAACCGGCAGTCCTGTTCGCTCACTCACTACAGCACATTCACCAATCTGCAGTGTGGAGCTCACATTCAGATTGCCCTTACCAGACGGGCTTGGAAAAGCAGAGGGTACAGGGGCATGCCAGATCGTCTGCCCATGCATGCTGATTACATCGACTTGTCCGCTGGATACACCAGCTGAACCTAGCAGTTCCTGTACACTATGTGCGTACCATTCCGATACACCAAAATGTGCTGTTGTCAGCTCATCTACTCGTGCAGTATCCGGGGAGCACAGCCGAATCAGAGCCTCTCTAAGTTCGTTTGTATACGGAGTACAGATGAACTCAACCAGTTCCAGCCGTTGTATCGTTCCGTGCCCATCTGTCTGTATATGCACTAGTGCTGCATCCGTTCCATCCAGCGAGGTTCCGGACATCAATCCAATCACAAGATGCTCCCGCTTGGAACGATACTTTTCCCACATGGGATAACTGCCAGTATACCTGTGTGTATCCATACGTTTGCCAACCTCCTCTAAACCGGGTACTTATGATCCAACCATTCCTGTACATATTTCAATCAGTATATGGCATAAAGTTTTACCAGTCAATTATATCATGAAATTTTATTACAAACATTGAACCTCTCCCTATCTCAAACAAACCATGGTAATGCCCTAAATCTCTCAGCCTCACATAATAAAGTACGTTCAATCCGAGGATCGCTTCGCAATGCTATGAGAGAAAAGCAAAAAAAGGCGCATCACGCGCCTTGATCATTCTTTTAAACCAATAGCTTCAAATCCATTCTTCAAAAGATTAATTCATCCCCTG
Organism: Paenibacillus sp. 2TAF8; assembly: GCF_052114825.1. Classification (NCBI taxonomy): domain Bacteria; kingdom Bacillati; phylum Bacillota; class Bacilli; order Caryophanales; family Paenibacillaceae; genus Paenibacillus; species Paenibacillus sp. 2TAF8. The sequence continues at coordinate 8,798 of NZ_JBFRFN010000007.1, read as the reverse complement.
GACACAACAGATCAATCTCTGTGTCAGGTCGAAAGCATCCATCCAGCAAGACTTGTCTCAGCCGACCTGTCTCTTCAATATCTGTATGGACAAGCACATTGTGCCGGGCATAGACCCGGTTCAACATCTGCTTCACATTCGGCCAGCCTTGATGAACCTTGTAACGGACTTTTTTCACCTTGCATACGCCATACTTCTCCGGGTCTTCGAGTAATTGATGTGCAAATGTACCTGCAGCCGTATGTCCAGTAAGCAAAATTAAATTGTCAGCTTCAAGCGCCCACATCTCATAATACCAACGTGCGAGGGAAGACTGCATCATACCATCCGGGATGAACCAGAGCGAAGCTTCATGTTTTTCGAGCAATCTTGTTCGCTCTTCCATCGTACCGACTCTGCTCCAGCCTTCTCCCTTCAGGAATCTTGCAATCCTGTCTGCAGGCATGTCTCCAGCTACATCCCCTTCCCGCTCTCTAAGCCAGAAGGATGCACGATGTAATTGATTCATACCATCCACAAGCTTCTGTTCCACAATCAGCGGTATATCTGAAAAACGTTGCTGTGCCCACAAAATCAATTCCTGTCCTCTACCAACTGCAGGCATCGGTAAGAGCACCTTACCACCATGACGAAGTGCCTTCCTAATAGCACTTTCCAGTTGCAGCATTTTGTCTGCCTGTGTGTCGCGATCTGTTCCATAAGCAGCATCAACAATGGCTAGATCCAGCCTAACGAGGGTATCCTTGTCCTTGTCCTTATCTTTATGCCTTCCCTTATTGGTACCCCTAAGCTTATCCCGTTCCCATTCTATTTCTATTTCTTTATGCTTATACTTACTCTTACTTCCATCCTGTTCCTGTTCCGTTTCCCCATGCTCACTACTGCCCCTGTCCTCACCCTGCTCCAGCAACTGCATTCCTGCTTGGAGTGGTGCAAGCCTAACGACTTGTGCGCTCCCCACAATGGACACCTTGTTAGGTAAAGACATCCCTTGACCTTGCGTTCCATTCCCAGTTCTGGTTCCGCCAATAACAGATGCAAAAGACGTTAACTCGCCCCATCTCTGCCTCCTCAGATCGGCTTGTCTCAATCCGTCAGCCACATCGTCTGCCTGTAGCAGCATAGATTCCGAGGTGTAATCGCCCGAGTACAGTATTCGCTTGTCTTCCATCTCCAGCCCGAACCAGACTGATCCAGCCAAATGTCCACTGCGCCCCCACATGACCGATACACCAGGTAACAATTCAAACCAGTACTCACGCTCAGCCTCATCCTCTAAAAATCGATAGCGAATCCGTTTTTCATCTGCTTCATCATAGGGCAAGGATTGATCCGCACGTTCCATACTGTTTCGCCAAGATCGAAAATAAGTTGTTAACTGCTCTTTTGTCTCGCGTGTTGTCCACACTTCGCCTGTATACCCCAGCTTGTAGAGCAGCGGGATGGCAACGGAGTGATCCTCATGAGCGTGGGATAATAACACCGCATTCAGTTGTGGCACAACCTCCGGTTCGATGAGCGGATATTCGCCGTTGCCCTCTTTTTTCACACCACAATCCAGCAGTAAACGCTGATGGTTCCCGCTAAGCAAATAGGCGGAACGTCCGTGCTCACCCGCACCGCCCCATACATTCAGTTTGATCATGAAGCATTCCACTTTCTCTTTGAATTCAGCATCTCAATACCCAGCAGCATCAGCACCGTCATGCCGACGGTTACCACAGCCATTGCCATACCAAGCGATACCTGACCCTGTTCAAACTGGGCAAAAATATACGTCGCCGACGTCTGCATCGACGGCGGAAGAATAAGCAGCGAGCCGACCAATTCCCTCGTCGCAATCGTAAACGTCATCATCCAGCCGGCCAGCATGCCGGGCAGGATCAGCGGAACAAGGATCCGCCGCAAAATGTACAGCGGCTTGCCTCCAAACACCTGACCCGCCTGAAACAACGTGCCATCGATCTGGGTAAAGCTTGATTTTACATATTGCACGGTATACGGCAGGAACAGCACGACATAGGTGAGCACCACCATACCGTAGGTGTTGTATAACGTCACGGGCATCCACGGGGAGTTCCAGAACAGAATCAGACCGACCACCATAACAATGCCTGGCACGGTGTTTGGCAGTAGACTGAACAGGTCGATGACCCGTTGCATAAATGAAGACGACTTGCCAATCGCTAGCGCAAATCCCGTGCCAATAATCACTGCTACCGTAGAAGCTGCCAGCGATAATCCCAGACTGTTTCCGATCGCTTTCATACTTACCGAGCCCCAGGATAATAGCTCCCGGTAGTGCTCCAGTGTCAGATTATCCAGAGCCAGACCTGCTCCGCGTAGCTTCATCGTGGACGCTGCAATGATCGAAAAGTACGGAATGCCGATCGACAGAATCAACAATATCGCCAGATATGCACCGCATAACCATCCCGCCCAGCCCCGCAAGGAGTAGCGCTTCGAGCGTTGTCCTTTACCACCCACGAGACGATACGTGAATTTCCGGCTGATCGCCGACTGCATATACCACATCACCAGACAGACGGACAGTAGCACGGACGCCAGCGAAGTCGCCTTCCCGAAATCAATGGGCCAACTGGAGATGTATTTGTGAATTTCAGAGGTCATGACATAATATCCAATCTTGCGGCCAAAGGTCGCTGGTGTGCCGAATTCCGCAATCGTTTTGACAAAAACAAGCATGATCCCCATTCCGTAAGACGATAGCAGCAAGGGTAAAATAATACGTCTGAATCGGTATCCCGCACGCCCACCGTGAACGGCTCCCGCTTCTTCCAAATTGCCGCCGATGCGAATCAATGCATCCCGCAGCAACAAATAGAGGAAGGGGAACAAGTGCAGACTCATGATCATCACCATGCCCCAGAAGCTGAAGAACAGCTCACTCCAGTTCGCAGATGAGGGCACCCATTGCTGAAGGTATCCCCCTTTTTGCATAAACAGAATCCATCCCATCGAGCCGATATATGGCGGGGTCATGAACGGAATCATCAGGATGACATCTACCCAGCGATGCTCTCCCATCCGGGTTTTGGACATCATCCAAGCGAGTGGTAACGCCAGCAGCGTGGTCATCGCCACCACGCAGATCCCCAGCCACACGGAATTCAACAACACACTGGATAGATGATGTCCCGTAATCGTACGGAGAGGGGCCATCCAATCCCACTGCCCGTTCGGGTACACACTTTGCCAGAATATGAGTAACAGCGGCACCCCAATGCTAATTGTCAACAGAAAGAGGGCCAGCACCACGCCCACTCTCCGAAATATACGGTTGTTATCTGTTACAACAGGTTTCACTACGCCCACCTCACATGAATTTCCACGTCAAGACAGCAGAATCACCTGTTGTCTACCGTTTCTGTATTTGTTCTCCCATAAGTTGAGCAAAGATGATTTACATTCCCACTCCGATGACAGAATAACCTTCCGATCGCTGTTATCCCCAGATTTATTGATTCCTTTTTAAAGGGAAAATCCGGTGATAAAGGCGAGGCATATGCTTCCGATGCAGCTTTCTTTCAGAAAGCTTTCAACCTTGCTTCTCCAGGTTTTCTCTGTCATCTCCGTTTCCTTGTAAATCGTTGTTAGTCAACTTATCCATAGCACTCATACGTTCACTTATTTAAAGGTTTCGGAGAAACGGGCTGCTGTTTCAGAGCCATGTTCGCTCATCCATGTCCAATCTACTTTCAATTGCGGAATATCCTTCACATTGGCACGGTTTGTTGCTTCGATATCTTCACGTCCTGGAATCAGGTAAGCATCTGTAACCAGCTTCTGTGCTTCATCCGACAACAGATAGTCGATAAATGCTTTGGCATTCTCTACGTTAGGGCTGGATTTCAGAATGGCTGCCGGTCTCGGGCTAATCACTGTACCTTCTTCAGGATAAACGATATCTAGTGGTTCACCTTTGGCCTTGGCGGAATAGGCCATGTAGTCCACGCCTGCTGCCACAATGCTTTTTGCACCCGTAATGACTGGATCAAGCGCTTCCTGATTCGCTCCTGCCATCGCTACACCATTTGCTTTATAGGCGTTCAGCAGATCCCATCCTTTTTCACCATTGGCACTCAGGTAACCCGTGATAAAATCAAGTGCGGAGCCGGACAATGTTGGATCAGGAATGTTCACGGCATCTTTCCATGCCGGTGTTGCCAGGTCAGCCCAGCTTTTCGGCGGTGTAGTCACCAGTTTGCTGTTATACACGATCCCCAGTGCCGATGCACTGCTGCTAAAATAGTTACCTTCTGCATCCGACCAATCCTTGTTCAGCTTGTCCGCATTAGCCGCTTCCGGGTAAGGCAGGGTGAGTCCATCCGCTTTCAACGCTTGTGCAGAAGGCAACGATGCCAGAATAACCACGTCTGCAACCGGATTCGCTTTCTCCGCTTCCATACGAGCCAGAATTTTGCCTGTCGTACCTTGGAACATCTCCACTTCAATGCCTGTCTTCGCTGTAAATCCACTCACGATATTATCTGCCAGCTTCTGTGGCCCTGCACTGTACAATACAAGTTTGCCTCCTGCTGTTTTGGTCGGCGCTTCCGCTGCAGCTGCTGCATTTCCTTCCCCCGCGGGCTGTGCTGCGTTTCCGGTTGTTGTGTTCCCCGTGCTACATCCAAATAAACTCAGACTCATCACTGCTGTTAATAAAAGCGTTGCACTCTTTTTACGTGTTGTCATACCGAACATGTTTATGCCATCTCCCTTAGATTCGTATTAGAAAAGCCACTATTGTTTGTTCTATTTTCTATATCTTCTGTTCTATTTTCTTGTCAGTAATATCTGTACATGAACGGCACCATGTAGCACTTTAGTTCGCCTAGGCGATACCTTCTAGTTGGCGGCGGCAATGATTTCTCGTTGTTGTTTCTCACCTGACTTGAGATTCACATGGTGTGCACCCAGCCCAGAATGGCTATCCTGTTGCTGCTGATCCTGCATCCGGCAGATTCGTTCTGGCGATACATAGAGCTGCACTTTCTCTCCAACGCATACTCTTTGGTTCGCATACGCCGTCCACACACTAAGCCCTTCCATCTGCACACGCACCTCGTAGCGTTCTCCCACATAACTAACGCTGAGGATGATTCCGGGGTATCCCAGATCATCGTGGCTTGTTTTGTTCCAGGTCACATGTTCCGGACGAACCATGGATTCATTCGGCGTAAGCCAGTTCGACTTTCCGATAAACGAGGCGACATACGGGTCACTTGGCGCGGAGTAGATCGTTTCCGGGGTACCTTTTTGCAAAATCCGCCCCTTCTGCATCACCACGATCTCATCCGACATCGACATGGCCTCAATCTGATCATGCGTCACATACAGGGCAGTCAGTCCTATATCGCGCACCAGTGACATCATCTCAATGCGCATCTCTTCCCGAAGCACTGCATCCAGTGCACTGAGTGGCTCATCAAACAGAATGACACCCGGCTTCACAGCTACCGCTCTGGCAAAAGCAACCCGCTGCTGCTGTCCACCCGACAGCTGATGAGGATAACGATCCTCCATGCCTTGCAGGCGAACCATGCCAAGTGCTTCGTTCACCTTTTGTCGCATATCCGACTTCTGTTTCCCGGCTTTCAGACCAAATGCTACATTTTCATATACCGTCATATGCGGCCATAATGCAAAATCCTGAAACACCATGCCCAGATTACGCTTGTGTGTCGGTGTATCAATCCGCTTTTTCGCCGAGTAGATGAACTCCCCATCCGCACGAATCTCCCCCGCATCCGGCTGTTCCAGCCCGGCAATCATACGAAGCAAAGTCGTTTTGCCACAGCCCGAAGGGCCGAGCAAGGTGGTAAATTTCCCGTGTTCAAGCGTCAGATCGGTGGGCAATAGTGCAGGCGTTTGATGAAATGATTTTTGAATTCCTGTTAACTCCAGTTTCATAAGCACCCCTGCCTGTCCTCTTTACTAAACTTTTTTGCGCATCTCTTGGACTAATCTCTTGTTTTACACTGTTATTGTGTTTCTCCTGTTATTTCGATTTCTTCTGTTGCTTTTGGCTTTAACTTATCTCGTTTATGTTGCTCTGTTTGAGCTTATTCCCTTTGCAACTGCTCTTGTAATACCTTGATGTCTGGCTTTCTTGTAGTACGCTTGTAATGCTTTCATGTGTTGCTTTCATGTGTAGCGTGCTACTTACTTGTCGCCTCTCTTGCACTGTTTTCAGTCTAACGCTCGCTTTCGAGAGTTGTTTGTTATGTTTGTAAAATGAGAATTAACTTTTTAGATGAATTCTGTTGATCTTCATAGATTAAATCTATAGATAGGCATGATATGATCCTTCATCCAAAGTATGAGATCATCTTGATTGACCGGGTAGTTTTAGAAACGAAGGAGTGTGGAGAGCTTGAATCTGATCAAATTGCAAATTGTCGAGCTGATCGACAAGCATCATCATATGACAAGTGTGGCCGAGGTACTGGGCATCAAGCAGCCAACCGTTACCTTTCATATGAAGTCGCTGGAGGAAGAGATGGGGGTGCGTTTATTCGAATCGCGTAGTGGAAAAACATTTCTAACCGAAGCCGGACAAGCGTTGCTTCATTATAGTGTCAAAATCAACGCCTTGACCCAGGAGGCTCGCCGTGTCGTCAAAGAATATGACAGCCTATACCGGGGCACGCTCCATATTGGAGCAAGTTATGTCCCAGCTACCTATCTCCTACCCGCGATGCTTCATACGTTTTCTCAAGAGTTTCCTGGCATTCAAATTGTGTTGTCCGTCAAACCCGCTCCTGTTATCCGCGAGATGGTGATCCGTCATCATCTTGATCTGGGCATTATCTCGTCAGAGCCATTTGTTGGTCCGGTTTTGCACGCCGAAACGCTATGTACAGACGACCTTGTACTCATTTGTTCACCACAGCATGGGCTGGCCCAGAAAGAATCGTTAATGCCTGAAGATATCGCGCAGGTGCCTTTTGCCTTACACGGTGATGAGTCCAGTACGCGAAGGCTAACCAATCAATGGCTTGCACAGCATGATATCCGGTTACGGAGCACCGTAGAGATGGACTCTCTGGAAGCCATCAAACAGCTCGTTCTACTCGGCGGTCATATTTCGTTTATGTCACGCATGGCTGTACAGTGGGAGGAGCGGCAAGGTATCATTCAGGTGCTTCCCATTCCGGGAGAGCAGGCACCACGTCATATCTACACCGTACACAATAGGGATCGCCACCCTTCTGTTCAGGTCAATCGGTTCATCGAAGTGCTGCGAGAGGTCATGATTACGCCACCTGTGATGCATCAGCCTATCGGGTGAACCTATATAAACTATCGCTTGCCATTCATGAACTCTATGAAGGGTTAACGCAATTTGTGCTCCCCGTTAATCACGCTCACATTCTCGGACGTTAAAGTGGGGTCTGTAAGTTAATCCAGATTAGGAGAGTGATTGGTTTTGAAAAAGTGGAAAAAAGTAACCGCCTCGTTGATGCTGAGCATCGTCACCTTGGGAAGTGGACTAACATTTCTGGATACGCCGCAGGCATCAGCTGCTGCCAACGCCGTTCCCGCTTATGAGGTGAAGTTCCTCGCGAAGTCGGAGCTTGTGTTAAACGCGGATGGATCACCACGCAGTGAGGTCATCCAGACTCTAGGCTTGAACACAACACCACGAAACATCAACGTGGAGTACTTTGATACCAATGCTCTCGGATTGGATGCCCAAGGTTGGAATGTTCGTTTTCGCAAAAAGGATGACAAAAACAACTATGAGTTAACCTACAAGAAGCGTTACTCGGTCATTAATGGGGATATCAATGCAGCACTGACACTTGCAAATCAGGAAGGCTTCGATTCATCAGATGATAACTACGAGGCTGAAATTGATTGGGGATATGGTAAACAAACACTGAGCTTTTCTAACACGAAAAAAATAGATACCAAAACAACTGGCACGCAGTTGCCTTCCGAAAAAGATGCCTTGAACCTGCTGCTGGACAAGCTCCCCGGTAAATTAAAAAACTGGTCTGCCTCCAACTGGGGCAAACAACAGCTCACACAGGCCCGTGCCTATGGCCCAATTACCTTCCAACGTTATGAAGGCACATGGAACGGTCAGGAGCTCACTCTTGAAGTATGGCCAATCCGCAACGCAGCAGGCACGGGTACGGAGAATCTCGTCGAGGTTTCATTCAAAACAGACGACTCAGCAGCCGTTTCCGGTCTACGTAGCCAGTTGCTGCAACTGCTTCAGAATAAGAACTGGTTAATTCCTGCGGATGGGTTGAAGACTCAGACAATCTTGGAAAGATACTAATACAGGAAGTTGTAATTTTTAAATCGTATTCAAATATTCGATTAAAAACAAAAAGCTCCTATCTGCCAAAACAGAAAAGGAGCTTTTTTGTCTAACCTTAACGGTTTATAAGGTTAATCAACACATATTCAAACACGTTGTTCCTTCAGCCTTAGCACTGCTGTAGCCTTTCACTCAAACTGATCTAACACTCAGGTCAAACACAAAACAAAAAAAGCCCTTCACATTGCGGGCTCTTACTTTTACTAAATCATTAAGCGGGTGATGGGAATCGAACCCACGCTATTAGCTTGGAAGGCTAAAGTTCTACCATTGAACTACACCCGCATAAACAAAAAAATCGGGATGACACGATTTGAACATGCGACCCCCTGGTCCCAAACCAGGTGCTCTACCAAGCTGAGCTACATCCCGATATATAAGGAAATAATGGCGCGCCCTGAGAGATTCGAACTCCCGGCCTTTTGATTCGTAGTCAAACGCT